>NZ_LDVA01000351.1:0-101403 GCF_050768715.1 Burkholderia sp. ZZQ-2
GCGTGAAGTCGGACAACACGGGCGTCGACATCGCGAACGTGAAGATGTCGATGAACCCGTTCGACGAAATCGCGGTGGAAGAAGCGGTGCGCCTGAAGGAAGCGGGCGTCGCGACCGAAGTGATCGCGGTGTCGGTGGGCGTGACGCAAGCGCAGGAAACGCTGCGCACGGCGCTGGCGATCGGCGCGGATCGCGCGATCCTCGTCGAATCGAACGACAGCGTCGAGCCGCTGGCCGTCGCGAAGATCCTGAAGGCGCTGGTCGACAAGGAGCAGCCGCAACTGGTGATCCTCGGCAAGCAGGCAATCGACGACGATTCGAACCAGACGGGCCAGATGCTGGCCGCGCTGGCTGGTCTCCCGCAAGCGACGTTCGCATCGAAGGTCACGATCGCGGACGGCAAGGCAACCGTTGCACGCGAAGTCGACGGCGGCGCGGAAACGCTGTCGCTGACGCTGCCGGCGGTCGTGACGACCGACCTGCGCCTGAACGAGCCGCGCTACGTGACGCTGCCGAACATCATGAAGGCGAAGAAGAAGCCGCTGGAAACGGTGAAGCCGGAAGACCTCGGCGTGGACGTCGCGCCGCGTCTGAAGACGCTGAAGGTGGCCGAGCCGCCGAAGCGCGCAGCCGGCGTGAAGGTGCCGGACGTGAAGACGCTGGTCGAGAAGCTGAAGACCGAAGCCAAGGTGCTGTAAGAGGGAGCGGAAAGAAATGACGATTCTGGTGATTGCAGAACACGACAACGCGTCGATCAAGGCCGCGACGCTGAACACGGTGGCGGCGGCGGCGAAGATCGGCGGTGACATTCACGTGCTGGTCGCAGGCCACAATGCGCAAGGCGCGGCCGACGCGGCAGCAAAGATCGCGGGTGTATTGAAGGTGCTGCTGGCCGACGCGCCGCAACTCGAAGCAGGTCTCGCGGAAAACGTCGAAGCGACCGCGCTGAACATTGCGAAGGACTATTCGCACATCCTCGCGCCGGCGACCGCTTACGGCAAGAACATCGCGCCGCGTATCGCCGCGAAGCTGGACGTCGCACAGATCTCCGACATCACGGCGGTTGACAGTGCCGACACGTTCGAGCGCCCGATCTACGCGGGCAACGCGATCGCGACGGTGCAGTCGAGCGACCCGATCAAGGTCATCACGGTGCGTGCGACCGGTTTCGATCCGGTTGCAGCGGAAGGCGGCAGCGCGTCGGTCGAGAAGATCGAGGCGGCGGCAGACGCCGGCAAGTCGCAGTTCGTCAGCCGTGAAGTGACGAAGCTGGACCGTCCGGAGCTCACCAGCGCGAAGATCATCGTATCGGGCGGCCGTGGTCTGGGCAGCGGCGAGAACTACACGAAGGTGCTGGAGCCGCTGGCGGACAAGCTGTCGGCGGCACTCGGCGCATCGCGCGCGGCAGTCGACGCCGGCTACGTGCCGAACGACTACCAGGTCGGCCAGACCGGCAAGATCGTCGCACCGCAGCTGTACATCGCGGTCGGCATCTCGGGTGCGATCCAGCATCTGGCTGGCATGAAGGATTCGAAGGTGATCGTCGCGATCAACAAGGATCCGGAAGCGCCGATCTTCAGCGTGGCCGACTACGGCCTCGTCGGCGATCTGTTCGCGCTCGTGCCGGAGCTCGTGAACGAGCTCGGCTGATCACTTCGGGATTGGCTCGCTCCATTCGGTTCCGGACGCGATGATCGTGTCCGGAACCGCAGGGCCCCGGCGTCCGGAGCCTTCCGGTCGACCGCCGGCTGTCGGCCGGACATTCGGAATGATCCGGAGGAGATAGGGTTTGGAAGCAAGGGCGCCGGGAAGTGATGGCGGTCGATAACTTCGGAATACTATCTGAACAAAAAAATAACCGATTTCGCACACACGCGTACCGTATGCATTCAATCCCCTTTGTTACTTTATCCGTATGGACGCCAGTGTTATTCGGCGTCGCCGTTCGCTGCGCGGGATCGGATGGCCGCCCGACGCTGACGCGCATGCTGGCGCTCGTGGGCGCATTGGCCGGGCTTGTGGCCACGATGCCGCTGCTGTTTGAATTCGATACGCAAGCGCCGGCGATGCAGTTCGTGGAGAACCGGCCCTGGCTGGCAACGCTCGGGATGAGCTGGCGAGTGGGCGTGGATGGTGTGTCGCTCTGGATGGTCGTATTGACCGCGCTCACGACGCTGTTGATCGTGGGCGCATCATGGCAGGCCGTTACGACACGCGTCGCCCAGTATTTCGGCGCGGTGCTGATCCTCTCCGGATTGATGATCGGCGTGTTCGTGCCGCTCGACGGGATGCTGTTCTTCGTGTTTTTCGAATCGACGCTGATTCCGCTGTATCTCCTGATCGGGGCGTGGGGCGGCAAGCACCGTTCGTATGCGGCCGTGAAGTTCTTCTTCATGTCCTTCGCAGGCTCGCTCCTGCTGCTGGCCGCGATGCTGTATCTATTCGGCCTCTCCCATACTTTCGACATGCACGTCTGGCATGAGATGAAGCTCGATCTCGTGCCGCAGCTGCTGATTTTCTGCGGGTTTCTCGCCGCCTTCGCGGTGAAGCTGCCGATGTGGCCGGTCCACGGCTGGCTGAAAGACGCCTACGCGGAGGGACCGATCGGCGCGGCAATCATGCTGGGGATGGTCAAGATCGGCGGATACGGGTTCCTGAGGTTCATGCTGCCGATTGCCCCGGACGCGAGCCGCATGCTCGCGCCGGCAATGATCGCGCTATCGTTGTTTACCGTCATCTATGCGAGCCTCATCGCATTGGTCCAGACGGAACTGAGCGCCTTGCTGGCGTACTCGACGATTGCGCACATGGGGCTCGTCACGCTCGGCTTGTTCCTGTTCAATCAGCTTGCCGTCGAGGGTGCGATTGTCCAGATGATTTCATACGGCCTCGTTTCGGGAGCGCTGCTGATCTGCACGGGGATGTTGTACGAACGGATGCAGACACGTTCGCTCGATGCGCTCGGCGGTGTCGCGAACGTCATGCCCCGCTATGCGACCCTGGCAGTGCTGTTTTCGATGGCCAATCTCGGGCTGCCGGGCACCTCGGGATTCATTGGCGAGTTTCTTGTGATCATGGGCGCGATCAAGGCGAATTTCTGGATCGGGGGCGCTGCGGCACTGACGCTCGTTCTCGGTGCGGCCTACACGCTGCGTGGTGTCAGGCGGGTCATATTCGGCGCCGTGAAGAACGAGCGAGTTGCGCGACTCACGGATCTTGGCCGGCGGGAGCGTGCACTGCTCGTTCCGCTGGCCGTCATCGTCCTCGGGCTGGGTGTGGCACCCAGGTACTTCATCGCGACCCTGGAGCAGACGACATCGGCCGTCGTTCAGGATTCGATGCGATCCAAGCTCACGGAAACGTCACACCTCGGTGAGCGCATGGCGGTTCGCTAGCACAGCCATTTGCGTCCGTTTCGCGGCAAGCGAGCGTAGTCACCGAGGGCTCGACGCCGATTCGGAACACTTCATGTTCCAGCGTACGCAAGCGACGTATGGCACGGGTAACGCGCGACGTTTTCCGAGCGGGATTGCCGTCGAAGTGAAACACGTTGCGAATGCGTAGCGGCAATTGACCTGTTGTGCCGATGTCCGGAGAGGCGAGCACGCCCGTGGTCAGCCGTGCTCGATACGTCGGAATGGCAAAGGATAGGGACTGCCGGGCCGGTCGGCCCGGCAGTCACGGCAACGGCAGCCTTAGTTTGCGTCTCGCCGCAGGGAAAGGAGACCGAGCAGCACTTCGTCGCGGCGCGCTGCGAGCTGATCGATCGACTGGCCGGAGACTTCCTCATGAACACCGGCAATCACCTTCTGGCGAAGTTCGGGCGTGATCTTCGGCGAACCGAGCACGTTCCACCACGCGGTCATCGGGCCGGTGAACTGGTCGAAGAAGTGTTCGATGCCGCCCTGGCCGCCGCCGAGATGGAACAGCATGTTCGGTCCCATGATGCCCCAACGCAGGCCCGGCCCCCAGCACACCGCGGTATCCGCGTCCTCGACGCTCACGACGTCTTCCGAGATCAGATGCACGATCTCGCGCCAGAGCGCGGCCTGAAGACGGTTGGCGACGTGGCCGGGCACTTCCTTGTTGAGCTGGATGGTTTTCTTGCCCAGGCTCGTATAGAACGCGGTTGCCCGTTCGATCGTTTCCCGTGACGTCTTCGCGCCGCCGACGATTTCGACGAGCGGAATCAGGTGCGGCGGATTGAACGGATGGCCGATCACGCAGCGCTCGGGATGGCGCTCGCAGGCCGACTGGATTTCGCTCATCGTCAGGCCCGAAGAGCTCGACGCGATGATTGCGTCCGGCGCCAGAATGGCGTCGAGATGCTTGTAGAGATCCTTCTTGAAGTCGATCCGCTCGGGGCCGTTTTCCTGCACGAAATCGCTGCCGGTAACCGCTTCGTCGAGATTGGCGGTGAACTGCAGCCGCTCCCGGGATGCATTCGGCGCGAGCCCGAACTGCTCGAGAGCGGGCCAGGCCGCATCGATGAATGCGCGGAGTTTCGGCTCGGCATCCGGGGCGATGTCGGTCGCCACGACATCCAGGCCCTTGGCCAGAAACAGCGCGGCCCAGCTGGCGCCGATGACACCGGTGCCGATGATGGCCACGCGTTTGATTTCCTTGCTCATGGCTTTTGATCCTTCGAATGGAGTGAGGTCAGACGAACGCGCTGAAGCCGGTAACCGCCTTGCCGACGATCAGGTGATTCATTTCGCGCGTACCTTCATACGAGTAGAGTGCTTCCGCGTCGGCGAAGAAACGTGCGACGTTGTAGTCGAGAACGATGCCGTTGCCGCCGAAGATCTCGCGCGCCCATGCGACGGTCTCGCGCATGCGGCTCGTGCAGAAAGCCTTGGCCAGCGACGACTGCTGGTCGAGCAGCTTGCCTTCGTCCTGCAACTCGGCGAGCCGGACGACCATGCATTGCGACGCAGTGATATTGCCGAGCATCTTGGCGAGGTGGTCCTGGATCATCTGGAACGACGCGATCGGGCGGCCGAACTGCTCGCGGGTCTGCGCGTAACGCAGCGCGTGCTCATAGGCGCCCATGCTGCAACCGACCGCTTCCCACGCGACGTATTGACGGGTGAGGCGCAGCACGCGTGCGGTGTCGCGAAACGACACGTCGCCCTGGAGGCGGTTCTCTTCGGGAACCCGGCAGTTGTCGAGCGTGATTACGCCGTTCTGTACGACGCGAAGTGCGATCTTGTTCTCGATTTTTTCGACGGAGAAGCCGGGGGTCGTCTTGTTCTCGACGATGAATCCCTTGACCTGATTGTCGTCGACATCGCGTGCCCAGATGATCGAGATGTCGCACCACGGCGAGTTGCCGATCCACCGCTTCTGGCCGTTGAGCACCCACGTGTCGCCTTCGCGCTTGGCCGTGGTCAGCAGGCCGCCGCCGGCACCCGATCCGACCAGCGGCTCGGTCAATCCGAAGCACCCGATCTTCTCCAGCCGTGCCATCGGAGGCAGCCATTTCTGTTTTTGCTCATCCGATCCGCCGAGATAGATCGACCCCATGGCCAGGCCGCTATGAACGCCGTAGAAGGTCGAGATGGACGAGTCGACGCGCGCGAGCTCCATCGCGATGAAGCCGTCGAGAAGCGTGCTGCCGCCGGCGCAGCCGTAGCCTTCGAATCCGACGCCGACGATGTTGAGGTCCCTGATTTCGGGGATCAACTCGAAGGGGAACGCATCCGCGGCCCAGAACTTGTTGATTACCGGCGCAACGCGTTCTTCCATGAACGTGCGCACGCGCTTCAGCAGGGCGCGTTCGTCCTCGCTGAGGAACTCGCGAATCAGGTAGAAATCGCTATCGGGGGCCGGAAGCGGGTGGTTGGGCTTCGAGGGGGCGGTCATGGTGATGTCCTTGATACGGTTTCAGGATGCGTTCGCGGGGGCCTGCAGATAGTCGTGGACGACTTCCGCGCCCGCGATCGTCAGATCGGTGAGGATGTGGATGGCGGACAGTACCTCGAGCACCGGCAGCTTGGCGACCGGCGCGAAACAATGCGGATGCAGTTCCAGGGAGGCGGGCCCGGTCCACGCACCCTTCACGGTGATGTCGCTCACGTAATACTTGACCAGCTCGCAGACGCGGGCCGAGCCGTCGACGTGCGGCAGGATCTTCAGCAGGAAGCCGGGCGCTTCGAGGGTCTTCTTGACGGCGGCGAGATCCAGCGGCTCGTACTTGTATCCCATGGTCGCGGTCGCGACCCGCACGCCGTTGTAGTCGAGCGTGCCCACCAGCGCGTCGTTGCGGATTTCGAGCTTCGGCTGGGCCAGTACCTTCGGAAAGCCGAGCAATTCGCGGCCGGAAGCGATGCCGGCTTCGCTGTCGAGGTACATCGCATGCGTGAAGCCACCGGGTGCGCCGTTGAACGATACGGGGACGACCTGGCCCGATTCGGTGTAGGAACCGAGGCCGCTCGAGTCCGGCATCTTGATGAACTCGTATTTGACGATCGGTTCGGTCGGAAGCAGCGGAGCGGGTACTACACGAGCCAGCGCTTCGGGATCGGTGCGATAGGTGATGATGATGAATTCGCGATCGATGAACCGGAACGGTGGCTTCGGATAAGCCGGGCTGCCGATCGGCATGGCATACGCGTGAGCGCGGATTTCGTCTTCAGTCATGAAAGGCTCCGTGTGTGCGGCTGGCGTCGGCCAGCCGGTGGGGGTTGCCAGGGGAGGCATCCAAGCCATGTGGCCGCGCGATGTGTCAGGTCTCGTCGCCGAAGCGGGAAACCACGCCCGCATCCTGCAGACGGGCGATCTCGGCATCGTCGAAGCCCATTTCGGCCAGGATCTCCGCGCCGTGTTCGCCGAGATGCGGCGCCGCGACAGGCTTGACCTTCTGCTGACTCGCGATATGGATCGGATTGCTGACCGTCTTCGTGGCAGGTTGTCCCGGCACCTCGAGCGGCACGACGATCCCGTTGATCTCGAGTTGCGGATCGTTGATGATTTCCTCGGCGATCTGAACGACACCGAAAATCACGCGCTCGGCGGTGAGCGCCTGTTTCCAGAAGGCCAGCGTTTGACCGGCGAACAACGGATCGAGGATGTCGACCAGCGCGGCCGCGTTTTTCACGCGCAGTTGTTCGTCGGCGAAGCGGGGATCGTCCAGAAGTTCGGGCCTGTTGATCGCATGGACGAAGGGCGCCCACTCCTTGCGTTGCGCGGCGACCAGCAGGATCCAGCGCCCGTCACTCGTCTGGTACGGATTGAGCAGCGCATTCGGCGGGCTTTTGCGGTCATGCTGCGGGAAGAACTTGCCGCCGTTGAGTCCGCCTTCGACCCATGCCGCCGCGGCCCAGATGCCGTTGGCGATCAGGGAAGTCGTGACGTGGCCGCCCTTGCCGGTCCTGGTGCGCTCGTAAAGCGCGGTGACGATCGCGGCGTAGAGGGTCGTCGCTGTCGCGTGATCGCCGATGCCGGGAATGGGAAGCGTCGGCGGGCTGCCGGCGTCGTGGGTGACTTCCATGAGGCCGGAACGTGCCCAGTACGCGGTGACGTCGAAGCCCGGGGTATCGGCTTCCGGACCCTGCGCGCCGTAGCCGGTAATGTCGGCGTAGATCAACTTCGGATTGAGTGGCGCGAGATCTTCGTAGGTGACGCCCAGCGCCGCCCGCACGCGCGGCGGGAAATTGACGACCAGGACGTCGGCCCACCGGACGAGGCGCGTCAGCACTTCGCGCGCACCTTCCGATTTGAGATCGAGCGCGATGCTGCGCTTGTTGCGGTTCGTCAACTGCCACGCGTAGTTCGTATCGGCGACGGGGTTCGGGGGAATGATCGAAAAGAAACGATAGACGTCCCCGGTGCCGGGCGGCTCGATCTTGATGACATCCGCGCCGAAGTCGGCGAGGATCGTCGTGGCCGCGGGGCCGGCAATGTAGCTCGCGAGGTCGAGTACCTTGAGGCCTGAAAACACGTGTTTTCCGTCTGACATGGAAGTGTTCCGAATTCGAGGTTGAGAGAGGAGCGGCGTCGACGGGGCGTGCCTCGATTGCCGCTCCGGGCGAAGGTGCCGGTGCGGGTCAGCGCCCGTGAAATACAGGCGCGCGCTTCTCGAGAAAGGCCGTGGTGCCCTCCTTTTTGTCGTCGGTCGCGGCGCACAGCGCAAACAGCTTTCCTTCCAGCGCAAGGCCTTCCGGCATCGCCGCATTCAAACCGAGGTGGACGGCGTCCATTGCATACGCGACGGCGAGCGGTCCATTGGCGGCGATTTGCGCCAGGATCGTCTCTGCGCGGGCAATCAGCTGGTCGGCGGCCACGACTTCATTCACCAGGCCGATCCGGTGCGCCTCTTCTGCCGACACCATTTCTCCGGTGAGGATGAGTTGCAGTGCGATGCCCTTTCCGACGAGGCGCGGCAGTCGCTGGGTGCCGCCGAAACCGGGAATGAGCCCGAGCCGGACCTCGGGTTGGCCGAACTTCGCGCCGGGACTCGCGAGCCGGATCGTGCAAGCCAGCGCGGTCTCGCATCCGCCGCCGAGCGCGAGGCCGTTCACCGCGGCGATGACGGGCTTGCCGAGACGTTCGATGAAATCGAGCAGCGCCTGGCCGGCACGCGTGCGCTGCTCGGCCTCGACTGGCGTGGCGCTGGCCAGTTCGCCGATATCGGCGCCGGCGATGAAGGCACGGTTGCCTGCACCGGTGAGGATGACGCCGCGAATCGATGCATCGTTACGCGCATCCGTGAATGCCGCATGCAGTTCCTCGATCGCCCGTTGGTTCAACGCGTTCATCACGTCGGGACGGTTCAACGTCACATAGGCGACCGACGCCTTCTTTTCGTAGAGCAGTGTGCTGAAAATTGGAAGTGACAGGCTATTGGGCATGGAACGGATTTCTCCAGAAGAAGGCACGCGATGATTCCTGGCCTGCGGTAATCGGAAGAGGCGAACGAATCGTCTCGTGGTGGCGTCTTGCGGCGCCGAGGAACGGGTGGAAGACGAGGGTCAGAGGTCCTGGATCCGGGTGTGCTCGACCGCGGAGGCCAGGATCATGAAATGTCGGTTGACGGGTTTCGATTGCAACCGCGCGTGAATCGGCCGATAGACGAGGTCACCGACGTGGATGGTGCAGTGCGACAGCGCACAAGTGCCGGGCACTTTGGCGATACGGAGCTTCCACATCTGGTCACCGTAGTGGCACGCGGTTGGATCGCGCCAGGATACGTAGATGGTCGAGTCGCTTTTGCGGCCCAATATGCGGACGGTGGGGGCAGACGTCGCTTCATCCGGATGACGACTTTGCCCGCCGACGTTGGCGGATGACGACGAGTGGTCGCTACGCCGGTTACCGCCGTCGAGCATGCCAACCGTGTGTGTCCAGATCGCGTTACCGGGTACGCCACTATCCATCCATGCGACTCCTCTTACCGCGGTTCATTCAAGTAAGTGGTGCTGATTAAGATCGATCTTAAGGTGACGCTGATCCGATGCATATGTGGGATCTCACAACGGAGTTAGCTCTTTTTCCAATTCACATGCGATCGACGAACGAATGCCGGCCGCGGAGGGCTGGTCGCTCGCCAGGCACGAATAATCAGGAGAATGTCGCGACTGCGCGAAGCGTGGCGCAGATGGCGGATGGCCGTGCGGCGCACGGCGCTCCGTAGGGGTCGATACCGACTTGCAGGCCGGTATCCGGTGTGCGGGGACTATCGGGAAGAGGGGGCACGATGCAGCGCGTGCGCTATCGCTGTGAAATCGGCCTGAATCACGGCGAATATGAAGGCGGTGGACATGCCGAACAGGAGTACGCCATCAGACGATTCGATCGCACCGAGCATCCGCCAGTTTTCCGTCAAGGAAAGGCCCGACGCGCCGCGTGTCGCCATGGTGTCGATCGAGAAGAACAGTGCGTCGCCGAACGAGTTCAGTGCCTTGAGTTGAACGAACACGACGGCCCACAGAGCCGACTCCAGCGTATGAAGCAGGCCGAGCGCGATGCAGATGAAGGCAACGATGACGACGAGTTTGCGCAGTTGCACATGAATGGTGTCGCGCTGCATGTCGAGCACGCCGCGAAGTCGACGCGCGACGACAGCGAGCCATACCATCGCCGCTGCGTGAAGCAGAATGTTGGCCATGCCGAGAAGAATGCCGATCGTCCAGCTTTCCATGGGGATATTCAAGTACGGAGGGGGAGAATGAAAAAATGGTGTCGCGCATCGCTTGATGCGTTCGTCACCTGGCCGCGCCGCGCAGCTTGATCGCGATATCGAGCTTCGAGATCCAGCCGGCGTCGTCGAGGCGAGCCCCGACGATGTTCTCGATGCGTTCCAGGCGATAGTTGAGCGTGTTCGGATGGATGCCCAATACGCTCGCGGTTGCCTTTCGTCGCTGCAGCTGGTCGAAGTAAGTTCGAAGGGTTTCGAGCAGATCGGGTTCGCCCGCCAGTTGTTCGACCAGGGACGTGAGGTAAGTCAGCGTGCGTTTCGTGCCACGTATGCTCTCCTCGACCGCGATCTCGGAATAGAGGCGCACGCGCGCCTCGTCGAGATGGCTTCGGCCGAAGCTGAGCGCCCGGCTCGCTTCGTCGGCCGACATGGCCCAGCCCGATGCACCTTCGCCCGGCAGCCCGACGCCGATCGCCCTGACTTCGGGCAACGTGTCCGCGATCGATGCGATTTGCCTGGCCATCTGACTATCGTTCGCACCGGTCGTCTCTCCGAGGCGCTCCGGTATCCACATGAGCAACTGCCCGCGAAACCAGATGTCGAAAATATCGTCGACAGGGACTCTGAGGCGCCGGGCGGCAGCCGCCACGATGCGGTCGATCTCGGTCTTGAAGGTGGCCGAATTGCTGTCGATCGATTCGACATCGATGGCCAATGCCACTCTCGGGATTGTCACGTCGAGGCGTAGCGCCGCCGCCGTTTTATTGAACGCATCGGTATCGTCGGGGAAATTGAAGATGATGCCATGCAGCTGATAGCGCAGCGATTCGCGCCAGCGCGCCTGCCTGTACTGCTCCTCCAGAAAGGTCTGCGCGATTTCCTGCGACATGTTGTCGAAGAACTCCAGCAGGTAAGGGGAGATTCGAAGCAGGAGTTCGTTGCGAAGCGCGTCGTCGTTCCCGGCCACTCCGATATAGAAGCACCACAGTTCGCGGGATCCGAGCCGGAATGCGCGGAGCAGTGCTTCGAGCGGAACACCTTGATAGACGCGTCGGCGTCCGTATGCCCGGAACCCTTCAAGCGCATCCTCGGACGGCATCTTGCCCGACATGAGGCTGTCGAGCCAGAGTTTCGACGACAGGACGATCGAGTCCCGGATATCGAGCTTTGTCGTCGAATCGAGGTCGGCATAGGGCTTGATGTTCATCAACGCCTTGTACACACGTTCAACGAAAGCGGCGTTATTTTCGGCGACGTTGGCGGTCCATCGGCGCAAGGCCGGGGAAATGTCGGGGATGGAAATTGTCATACGATTTGACTCCTGGCGAAGGCCCCGAGCAATCGGGCAGTGCTCCGATATGCGTGAGCGGTACGTGCGGGGCGATCGTGCTGCTGAACCAACTAAACAAAGGATTGCGAAACAGGGTGGGAACAGGGCAAGTGTGTTTGTGCGCCGTGAAGCCGGCCATGCCGATGCAGATGGCCGGGAAGGTGACGTGGATGGAGACCGTGAACGCGAACTGCGGCAGCGCGAGATGAAGTGCGTCGAATATCTCCATCACCACGTTGTCTCAATTTCGAATTGACGTTCTTATAATCAAGAGCGGTACGCAAAGTCAACGTAAATATCGGGATTGCAAAATTTATACGCTACGGCGCAGCGGGCGAGTGAAGGTCCGTCGAGCCTTGTGTGAAGGGCGTGCCGCGAGTTTTGCAGATGAGAGATGGTCGAGGCGTTGTGATTATCCACAAATGGATTTGTGTGAAATCACAGTATTGTGAAAGACCACAATCGCAATATGATGTTTCACAGTTTCATCGACCGATTACCGCGATTACCATCAACAGCCGAATCGCACACTGCGCGTGTCGGGCCCGGTGAGGGCTCCCGCTCAAACAGCCGATAGGCATCCGGCTCCGGTCATTGCGCGTCCGTCCGAGCTTCCGTCCGCCGCGTTCGTTCGTTCGATCGTCGAATCAATCTTGCGTCATGTCCTCATGCCGCTTTCGCCCGTTGCCTTGAGTCATTTGCCGATGCGTCTGTCTATCGCCCTGAGTTTTGCTTCGATCGCGGCCAGCCTGCTGCTCGAAGGATGTGCAGCCGCGCCGTCGGTCGCCGTATTCGGCGCAGCGTTTCCGGACTGGCTGTTCTGCATTGTCGGCGGCGTGCTCGGGACGACGATCGTTCACGTCGCGCTGGGCAAGCGCGGCAAGCGCGCGCTGCTCGCGCCGCTGGCGATCAGCTATCCCGCGCTCGCCGCGGCGCTCGCGATGGCGTTCTGGCTGCTTTTCTTTCCCCACTGATCTCGCGTACCGTTATGTCCGACGCTTCCGGCGCATCGCGCAAAAAGTCCCTGCCTGCATGGCTCATCGTGATTGCCGCGCTGGTGCTGCTCGGCGTTGTCGTGTGGCGTCTCGACCAGTCGCCGACGACCGATGACGCATACGTCTACGCGGACACGATCAACGTCGTGCCGGAAGTCAACGGCAAGATCGTCGAGATGCCGGTGCGCGACAACCAGACGGTGAAGCAGGGCGACCTGCTGTTCCGGATCGATCCCCGGCCGTACCAGGACGCGCTGAACCAGGCGCGCGCACGGCTGGTGACGCTCGACAAGCAGATCGGGCTGACGCAACGCACGGTCAATGCGCAGCAGTACAACGCGGATTCCGTCAAGGCGGCGGTCGAGCGCTCGCGCGCGCAGGCTGCGCAGGCAGCCGACACGCTGCACCGGATGGAGCCGCTGCTCGCGCCGGGCTACACGTCGGCGGAGGACGTCGACCGGGCGCGAACCGCGCAGCGCGCGGCGCAGGCGGAACTGAACGCGGCGATGCTTCAGGCGCAGCAGGCATCCGCGGCGGTGAGCGGCGTGGATGCGCTGGTCGCGCAGCGTGCGGAAGTCGAGGCGCAGATCGCGATCGCCGAATTGAATCTCGAGTACACCGAAGTTCGTGCGCCGTTCGACGGACGGGTGGCTTCCTTGCGCACGACGGTCGGCCAGTTCGCTTCTGCTCTCAAGCCGGTCTTTACGCTGATCGACACGCGTCATTGGTACGTGGTGGCGAATTTTCGCGAAACCGATCTGAAGGGCGTACGCGCCGGAATGCCGGCCACGGTCTATCTGACCAGCGACACCGGCAAGCGCTTCGGCGGCACGATCGATTCGATCAGCTACGGCGTGCTGCCCGACGACGGCGGCGTGGTGCTGGACGGGCTGCCGCGCGTGGCGCGCAGCATCAACTGGGTGCATGTGTCGCAGCGTTTCCCGGTCAAGATCGCGGTGCGCGACCCGGATCCGAACCTGTTCCGGGTCGGCACCTCGGCGGTCGCGACGCTCAGGCGCGACGCTGCTGCGCACGACACGGCACGGTGAGCGCGGCATGAGCACCGCGCAATTCTCGCCGAGCCGTCTGCAGCGCTTCGCGGGCTTCATCGGCGGAGAGATTCGTCCGTACCCGGGGCGCATGAACGTGATGCTGCGCTGCGTGCTCGCCAGCGCAATCGTCATCGTTGCGTCGATGGCGCTGGAGGTGCCGTTACTGGCGGTGTCGCTGATCGTGGTGTTCTTCGTGACGCAGGCGAACGTCGTGGTGACGCGCCTGATCGGCGTCCTGTTTGTCGTGGGTTCGACACTCGCCGTCGGCAGTTCGATCCTGGTGTTCAAGTTCACCTACGACTATCCGCTGTTGCGGATACTGCTGGCAGGTGCGCTGTTTTTCTTCAGCGTCTACATGATGCGGGTCGCGAAGATCGGCGTGGTGTTCTTCATCGTCGCCATCGTGGTCATTTACTCGCAGACCTTCGTCGACCAGACCGATCAGGCCGAACTGCTGGTGCGCGCCGTGCTTTGGGTATGGGTCGCGGTCAACTATGCGATCGCGGTTACGCTCCTGATCAATACGCTGTTCCTGCCGGCGGAACCGGTGCGTCAGCTCCATGCGGCCCTGTGCGGGCAACTGAATGCCGTCGACGCGCGCCTGGCCGCGCTCGAGCAGCGCGCACCGACGGCGGGTGGCCCGACGGCACGCGACATCCAGGCCGGTGCGCTGACGCTGCAGAAACTGCTCCGCTTTGCGACGATGCGCGACCCCGCGTATCGCGCGAGCCAGGCATTGCATCTCGCCCGCGTGGCGACGGTGTCGCGCCTGTACGCGGCGGCGGGCCATCTGCCGGGCTCTGCCACGGGATCGGCGGCCGATGCGCTTCCGGTGCTGCGCGACGCCGTCCGGCGCCTGGCCGACGCGGCCGGCACGGACGCCCGTTTTGTCGCGCCGGACGCGCTGGCCGGACTGGCGGCGGAAGGGTTGCCGGGCGCGCTGGCGGAAATGCGCGACGCCTTGCTGACGTTCTCGGACCGGTCGGCCGCCCCGCCCGACGCTCAATCCAGGGCCGAGAAGGAGCGCATGCTGGTGCCGGATGCCGTCACCAACCCGGTCTACGCGCAGTTCGCACTGAAGACGCTGATGGCGGCCATGTGCAGCTACGTGTTCTACGTCGCGACCGACTGGCAAGGCATCCATACGATGATGCTGACCTGCCTGATCGTCGCGCAACCGAGCCTCGGCGCATCCGCGCAGCGTGCCGTGCTGCGGATCGGCGGCGCGGCGGTCGGCAGCATGCTGGCGCTCGCGATGGTCGTCTGGGTCATGCCGCATCTGGACGGCATCGTCGGCTTGCTGATGATGACGCTGCCGGTGATCGCGCTGGCCGCGTGGGTATCGGCGGGCTCGGAGCGTATCAGTTACGCGGGTACGCAAATCATGTTTACGTTCTCGCTGGCCGTGCTCGAGCACTTTGGCCCGACCACCAATCTCACTGAAATCCGCGACCGGATGATCGGCATCGTGCTCGGCGTCGTCGTGTCCGCGGTCGCTCATGCGTTTCTGTGGCCGGAGGCCGAGGGCGAGGCGCTGCGTCAGCGCGCAGCGAAGCTGCTGCGCCGGATCGGCATGCAACTTCGCCCGGACACGACCGGGCCGGTGCCGGTCGGGCTGTGGGCCGAACTGGGCGACAGCGAGGCGATGTCGGCGCGTGTCGCGCTCGAGCCGGGCTGGCAGATGGCGGACGGCGAGCACGAAGGCCTGACCTTGCGCGTGCAGACGCTGCTGGCTCATACGCGGGAAATCCTGTTGGCGACCGATGCGTTCGGCGCGGAGCGGGACGCACAGCACCTGCCGGCCGAGGTTGCCGTCGCGACGGCGGCGTTTCAGGCCGAGCTGGCCGGTGCGCTGGACAGTTATGCCGACGCGCTGGTCGAGCACCCGTTGACGATCGACGCGTCACCGCGTGCATCGATCGCAACGCTGTCGGAGCGCTGCACGGAGGATCTGTCCGCCCGACGGGGCGACGCGTCGCAGACGGCGTACGACCGGCTGCTGACCCGTGCCGGCGATCTCGCCGGCCAGATAGCGGGGCTGCCCGCCTGGGCGCCAGAACCCGTCGCTTCAGTATTGACTTCCCGAGCTTCCCAAGCATGACCGATTCGTTGATTCGACCTTCCTGTTCGTCGTTGCGCCGCATAACCGTCGCGGTGCTGCTGTGCGGGCTTTCCGCATGTGCGCTGATTCGTCACGACACCAAGCCCACGACGACACTCGATCCGGATCGGATCCGCATCGCCGACGACATCCACCTGGCGCGGGACGGCTGGCCGTCGGCGCGCTGGTGGACGCGCTACGGCGATCCGCAGCTCGACGCGCTGGTCGGTCGGGCGCTGGCCGATTCGCCGACGATGGCGATCGCGCGCACCCGCGTATCGCAGGCCAAATCCGACGTCGATCTGGTGAAGGCGGGGACCAACCTGCAGGTGAGCGCGCTCGGGTCGGTCGATCGGGAGCGCGTGTCGGGCAACGGCTTCCTGGGCGCGTATTCCGGCAATCAGCCGCTGCTGGGTGCGACCGGGCCGTGGTACACGGAAGGCATCGTCGGCCTGAGTGCAAGCCTCGATATCGATATCTGGGGCAAGCAGCGTGCGCAGGTCGAGGCCGCGCTGGGGATGCACAACGCGCGGGTGGTCGAGACGTCGGCGATCGAGCTGGAGGTCTCCGCCGACGTCGCGCAGCTCTACTACGGCATTCAGACGACCTATCGCCTCATCGGCCTGCTGGAACAATTGCGCGACGTGGCCGCGTTCTCGATGGAGGCGCACGCCGCGCGCGCCGCACGCGGGCTCGAGCCGCAGACGCAGACGGAGCTCGCCCGCGCGCAGAAGCTGGCGACGGAGCGGCAGCTGGTGGCTGCTCGCGGGCGCATCGTGCAGTTGCGTGAAGCGCTGCGCGCGCTGCTCGGCGCCGGGCCGACGGATCTTCCGGAGATCACGCCCGTGCCGTTGCCGCAGCCGCCGTCGTCGCTGCCGTCGACGCTGTCGTATGAACTGCTGGCGCGGCGCCCGGATTTGCAGGCGATGCGCTGGTACGTCGAAGCGTCGTTCGACAAGATCGACGCGGCGAAGGCCGCCTTCTATCCGAGTTTCGACATCAAGGCATTTTTCGGCGTCAACGCGCTGCATCTGGGCGACCTGTTCACGCATGCGAGCCAGCAGATCAATCTCGTGCCCGGGCTGTACCTGCCCGTGTTCGACGGGGGCCGGCTGAATGCGAACCTTGGGAACGCGCGTCACGCGAGCGACCTGCTGATCCTGCAATACAACCAGTCGGTCCTGAACGCCGTGCGGGACGTCGCCACGACGGGCAGCCAACTGCAGGACCTCGACGCCGAAGCCAAGCTGCAGACGCAGAAGATCCAGGCCGTGACGTTTGCGCAGGACAGCGCCGACGCGCACTACCGCAGTGGGCTGGGCAGTCGCCTGACGGCGGAGGAAGCGAAGCAGGCCGTGCTTCTCGAGCGGGTCGCGCTGCTCGATCTCGACGGCCGTCGGATCGGCCAGGACATCGCGCTGACCAAGGCGCTCGGCGGCGGCTACCGGTCGGATGCACCGGTCGTCCTCAACCCGAGGTAATGCCGCTCATGTTCGAACAGTCACTACGATCGTCCGTTCGTGACGTGCCGCGCGAGGCCGACGGCTTTCGCACGATGATGGCCGTTCAGATCTCGATCCGGAACGTGCTGAACGAGAGGATGCTGACGGCGCTCGGGGTTCAGTTCTCGCAGGGCAACGCGCTGGCCCATCTCGCCCGCAGCGAAGCGACGTCATGCCAGGCGCTTGCGAAGTCGCTCGGCTGCGGAACAAGCCGCCTCACACGACTTGCCCAGGATCTGGAACGTCGCGGGCTGATCGTGCGGCGTCGGGATGGCCGGGACCGCCGCACGCTGAATCTGTCGCTCACGTCGAAGGGGCGAGAGATCGCGGAGCGGGTTCCGCCCGTCGTCGAGGAGGCCGAGCGGATCGTGCTGGGGCGGTTGTCGGAGGAGGAACGGATGTTTCTCAGACGATTTCTCCGGCGAATCATTTGCGAGATCGACGCATGAACGGTTACGCCGCGCCCGCGCCATGCCGACGGACGTCGATGCGTGCGTCGTCGATCCGTGGCCCATGGCCCGCAACCTGTAGAGAGAGTGCCGCCGCATGTCCCGCACTGCATTGATCGCTTGCCATACCTGCGACACGTTGCTGCACAAGCGGCCGCTCGCCGGGAACATGCAGGCGCGCTGCCCGCGTTGCAATGAACTGCTTTATCGGGGCGGCGTGTCGCGACTCGACCGTGTGTGCGCGCTCACGCTGGCCGCGCTGATCACGTTCGTGATCGCGCAGGGTTTTCCGATCCTCGAGATGAACGTGAACGGCATGCACGTGCAGACGACGCTGTTGGGCGCGGTGCGGGCGCTGTGGGATCAAGGCATGGGCATCGTCGCCGTGATGGTGTTCTGCGCGACGCTGCTGTTTCCGCTCACCGAGATGGCAGCGCTGCTGTACGTGATGCTGCCGCTGCGCGCCGGCCGCATTCCGCGTGGTTTCGGCACGGTGCTGCGCGCGATCGGGTTGGTGCGCCCTTGGGGGATGATCGAGGTATTCATGCTCGGCATCCTCGTCACGATCGTCAAGATCGTGAGCCTTGCGCAGGTGGTGCCCGAAGCGGCGCTGTTCGCGTTCGCGGCGCTCACGCTGATGTTGACCGTCGTCGTGATGTTCGATCCGCGTGCGCTGTGGGATCTGGCTGACGAACTGCGCGGCGACAACCACGCCGGCGACGAGGCGACGATCCAATGAAGACGACGACCGCTGCCCGTGAAGGCATGGCGAGCTGCCACGTTTGCGGCCGGGTTCAGGCGCTTGCCGTCGATCGGCATGAGGTGCCGGCCCATTGTGCGCGCTGCGGCAGCACGCTGCACTCGCGCTTCCCGAACAGTCTCGCTCGCACCTGGGCGTTTCTGCTCGCGGCGGTGATCCTGTACATCCCGGCCAATCTGCTCCCGATGATGCGTACGTCGTCGATCGTCGGCTCGCAGTCGGACACGATCATGAGCGGCGTGGTCTATTTCTGGGTGTCGGGTGACTGGCCGCTCGCGGTGGTCGTGTTCGTCGCCAGCATTCTCGTGCCGATGCTCAAGCTCTGCGTACTGCTGATCCTGGTCATCACCGCCCAATGCCGTTCCACCTGGCGGCCGATGCAGCGCACCACGCTCTATCGGGTCGTCGAACACATCGGCCGCTGGTCGATGCTCGACATCTTCGTCGTGACGCTCACCGTCGCG
Organism: Burkholderia sp. ZZQ-2; assembly: GCF_050768715.1. Classification (NCBI taxonomy): domain Bacteria; kingdom Pseudomonadati; phylum Pseudomonadota; class Betaproteobacteria; order Burkholderiales; family Burkholderiaceae; genus Burkholderia; species Burkholderia sp. ZZQ-2. The sequence continues at coordinate 18,792 of NZ_LDVA01000351.1, forward strand.
CTCGTCCACTTCCGGTCGCTCGCCGTCATCACCGCCGGTCCCGGCGCGCTGGCGTTCGGCTCGGTCGTGATCCTGACGATGCTTGCGTCGTTGCAGTTCGATCCCCGTCTGATCTGGGATCCCGTTGAAACCTCTGGAAATCACCATGAATAGTCCGCAAGGCCCGCACCGCGATTCCGATGCAGGTGCCGGCCAACCACCGACCATTGCCGAGCCGGCGGTCGCGAAGCGCGCCGGTTGGCTGCCGTCGCTCGTATGGCTCGTGCCGCTGATTGCGGCGCTGATCGGCATCGGTCTCGTCGTCAAGTCGGTGCGCGAACGAGGCCCGGAAATCACGATCCGCTTTGCCAATGCGGAAGGGCTCGAGCCCGGCAAGACGCAGGTGAAATACAAGGATGTCGAGGTCGGCACGGTCGACGCGATCCGTCTTGCGAAGGATCTGTCGCATGTGCTGGTCGACGTCAGGCTCAAGAAGGAAGCGGAAGACTTCGCAGTGAAGGGGTCGCGCTTCTGGGTCGTGCGTCCGCGCATTGGCGCGACCGGCGTATCGGGCCTCGGCACATTGCTGTCGGGCGCATACATCGGCGTCGACGCGGGCCGGTCGAAGGATAGCGAGCGTGCGTTTACCGGCCTCGATACACCGCCTGCCGTGACGGGCGACCAGCGCGGTACGCAATACACGCTGCGCGGCGATTCGCTTGGCTCGGTCGATATCGGCTCGCCGGTGTACTACCGGCGCGTGCAGGTCGGGCAGGTGGTCGGCTTCTCGCTGGACAAGCTCGGCACGGGCGTTACGTTCACGGTGTTCGTCAACGCGCCGTACGACCAGTACGTTCATGAAAATTCGCGCTGGTGGCAGGCGAGCGGCGTCGATCTGCGTCTCGATTCGAGCGGCCTGAAACTGAACACGCAATCGCTCGCCACGGTGATTCTCGGCGGCATCGCGTTCCAGTCTCCGGCCGATCAACCGCCCGGGGAAGCGGCTGCGCGCGACATGGTATTCCAGCTGGCATCGGACGAGGGGCAGGCGATGCGCGACCCCGACGGCGAACGCGTGCCGGTCGTGATGAACTTCAACCAGTCGCTGCGCGGACTCGCGGTGGGTGCGCCGGTCGACTTCCGCGGCATCGTGCTCGGCGAAGTGACGAACATCGGCATCGACTACGACGCGAAGGCGAAGAGCTTCAAGATGCCGGTGACGATGAATCTGTATCCTGAACGGCTCGGCAAGAGTTTCCGGGACGCGATTCGCAGCAAGGGCGAACCGGAACGTCGACAGATCCTGCAGCGGCTCGTCGAGCACGGGCTGCGCGGCCAGTTGCGCACCGGCAATCTGCTGACGAGCCAGCTGTACGTCGCGCTCGACTTCTTCCCGACGGCGCCGGTCGTGAAACTCGATGTCAGTCATGAGACGGTTGAACTGCCGACCGTGCCGAACACGCTCGACGAGCTGCAGTCCCAGGTGGCCGACATCGCGAAGAAGCTCGACAAGGTGCCGTTCGACCAGATCGGCGCGAACCTGAACAGCGCGCTGTCGAATGCCGACAAGCTGTTCAAGCAGCTCGACACGCAGGTCGCGCCACAGGCGCGCGACACATTGTCGGCGGCGAAGCAGACCTTCACCGCCGCCGAGGCGACGCTGCAGCAGGATTCGCCGCTGCAGTCCGACGTGCGCGGCGCGTTGAAGGAGCTGACGCACACGCTGCAGTCGCTCAACATGCTCGCCGACTATCTCGAGCGTCACCCCGAATCGCTGCTCAAGGGCAAGCCAGGAGATCAACCATGACGACACGCGTGAACGGTTTCGCGAGCGGTGCTGCGGCGGTTGCCGCCGCCCTCGCGCTCGCCGCGTGCAGCTCGCCGCCCGCGCGGTTCTACACGCTCAGCCCGGCCGACGCCGCGGCGCCGCTGCGCACCGCGCCGGCCAACCCGGCGTTCCTGATCGAGGTGCCGTCGGTCGGCGTGCCCGAGCAGGTCGCGAGGAACCAGCTGGTCGTGCAGAAGAACGCCGCGCAGGTCGACGTGCTCGAGCAGGAACGCTGGGCGTCGCCGCCCGCCGACGAGATCCGTCGTGCGCTGTCCGACGATCTCGCCGCGCGCCTCGGCACGATCGACGTCGCGAATTCCGCCTATCCGCCCGGCGTGCCCGTGTATCGCATCAGCGTGAACGTGCAGCGCTTCGAGTCGTGGCCGGGCAAACGGGCGGCGGTCGATGCGGTGTGGAGCGTGCGCTCGCTCGCCACGCAGGCGCTGATGACCTGCCGCACGAGCGTCGCCGAACCGGTCGCCGACGGCTACGACGCGCTCGTGGTCGGCCACCGGCGCGCACTTGCCGAACTGTCGAGCCAGATCACGGGAGGTGTCGAGGCGATGGAGGCATCGCGTATTCGATTCGTGAAGGCGGCTGCATCGGGACAATCCAGGGCAGCGAACGTGTCACTGGCTTCGACTGTACCTTGCCTCAATTTGCCGCGATGAACGCGGCGATCGGGCCGACGTCGCACAGTCTGCCCGGGCTATCGACGACAAGCAGGCGTGGCACGGGACCATGACGCGATGAAGGTACCGTCCATCCACCGGGCGATGCAATCGTAAAAGGAAGACGTTATGGACCGCCTGGTGGCGATGAAGGCCTTTGTTCGCGTGGTCGACTGTTTGAGCTTCACCGCAGCGGCCAGGCATCTGCATCTCGCGCCCGCCACCGTGTCGCGCCTCGTTCAGTATCTCGAGAAGCAGGCCAACGTGCGCCTGCTGAATCGAAGCACGCGCACCGTTAGTCCGACCGAAGAGGGTCGTGCCTACTACGATGCCTGCGTTCGCGTGCTGGAACAGATCGAGAACATGAACGCGGAGGCAGCGAGCGCCGGGCGCGCGCCGGAGGGGCGGATCAAGGTCGGACTGTCCTCCGCGATTGCGAGGAGCGTGCTGATTCCCGCGCTGCCGTCGTTGCTTGATGCATTCCCGAAACTCGATGTGGAGATGGCGATCTCCGACAACCCGTTCGATTTCGCAAAGGACGCGGTTGATTGCACGATCCACATCGGTACCGTGCGGGAGAACAGCGTGATCGCAAAGGGCGTGGGATGGATCGATCGAATCATGGTTGCGTCGCCCGCCTATCTGGCACGCTACGGCGAACCCCATACGCTCGCAGAACTGAAAGGCCATGTGACCGTGGCAGCCGCATGGGATGACGGGACCGGACTGAAACCCTGGGAGATCCATGTCGGCGGCAAGGCCGCGCCGCTTGCGATGAGGAGTCGGGTCATGGCGAACGACGCGGATGCGGTCATTTCATGCGCGTTAGCGGGGCTGGGCATCATCTCGGGCTACCGCTTTGCGCTCCGTTCGTATCTTGACGACGGGTCGCTCACGGAGATCATGCGAGGCAGCGTTGCGGAAGCGAAGCCGGTGAGCATCGTGTATTACCCGAGTCGCCATATGCCGAACAAGCTGCGTACTTTCATCGATTGGTTCAAGGCCGTATTCGAAGAGGCGATCGAGGATTCCGGCAATTGATGCGACGTCGCTCGATGCCGAGACGACGGCGTATCCGGATTCCGCGCTTCACCGCGGTCGACCGGCGTTACGCCCGACCCGCTCCGGTCGCGTGTGTCACGCATCCAATTTCTGACCAGGCGCAGCATCGGCACATCAGCGCCAACCTCTGCTCGCTCGTCGAGACCTGCAAGGCGAACGGGATCGGCCCGTGCAACTATCTGATCCGGTTGCCTCAATGTCTCCCGCTCGCGCAGACGGTCGACGGTTACACCAGGCTACTACCCTGGAATATGCGCTCCAATCCTCACGAATCGACCGAAGCGTAAGCGTTGCAGCCTGCTTCCAATGAAGGCAACGCGCATGTTTGCCATTTCCAGTCCGCTTGCGGCGTGATCGATCGCTCTTGCTTCCGGATTACCGGGAGTTGTGTTCCGGGCGCGACACAAAGATACTGTCTGGCGCGATATCCATCGCGGCGGCCGTGCCGAGCGTGTGGCGAATGAGCGTCACATTGAAGATCCTGCCTTTGGGAACCGCATACGCGGTATGGGCCGGAGCGTCCGACCAATACAAAGCAACAGCTTCTTGACGAGAGCACTTTCAAATGATCGATTTCAACGGGCCTGAAATCAATGTGGTGACGTGCACGTCCGGTGCACGCACCTTTCTCACCAACGCCTTTCTGGTCGAATTGCCGAACGGTGTCGTGGCCATCGACGCCATGATGACCGTATCGGATGCGCGCGAGGTGCGTCACCGGCTGGATGCCCTGCGCAAACCCTTGCTCGCGGTGCTGATCACGCACGGGCATCCCGATCACTACAACGGCATCGGCGAGCTGATCCGCGATCTTGATGATGTGCCGGTCATCACTACGCGGGGCGTCGACGAGGCAATGCGCCGTGTCGACGATGCCAAGGCAGTCCAGTGGCAGTCGGTGTTCGGCGACGATTGGCCGGCGCGGCGCACCTTCCCGAATCGCCTCGTGCATGACGGCGACGTGCTGCATTTCGATGGCGTGTCGTTCGAGGCAAGAGAGTTCGGCCCTGGCGAATCGAACTGGGATCTGGTCTGGGCCGTGGGAAACCACCAGCGTGTCGCCTTCGTCGGTGACATGGTGTTCAACGGCGTCCATTCCTTCATGAACGACGGCCATACGGCGGACTGGCTGCGTAGCCTCGATGCGCTCGAACGTCGGTCCGGCGACATCGCACTGTTCTATACGGGCCACGGTCAGGCGGGCAGGCCGCTCGACATGATTGCCGCACAGCGTGCTTATATCGGGTGCTATCGCGCGGCGGTGGCCCGCCTCGCCAACGGCACTCGCAGCCTGGACGATGCCGGAAAGGACGAACTGGAGGCGATCATGAAGCGCTTCCTGCCCACGGCCGATCTCGACGTGTTCATCAAGGCCGGGGCGAATGCCGTTGCGGCGGAACTGGCGTTGCAGGAATCGGACAAGGCCATTTCCGCTGGCCCGCACGCTCACTTCGACGCAAGGTGAGCAGGTCACCGATGAAATGCAACGTATGTCGACCGTGAGCGGATGGCACTACGCGGTCGCTTGCACGCGTGGTTCATTGAAGGCCGAAGCCGGCCGGCAGCCGCAGCATCGTGGGCATGATGCGCGAACAAGGTACGGTGATTGGCCGCGTCGAGGTCAGTCGTCGTCCTCTTCGTCGTCGCCAGCGGGGCGGCTGCTGATGAGCCGGCCGTCCTCGGTCAGGCTCAGGCGTTGCTCCTGGCCACCCTGCACGATGGTGACGACATAACGTGCCTTGCCGTTCTTCACACGCCGTTGAATCACGCCGACATTGCCGCCTTGCCGTTGACGCTCGATCATTGCTCTCACCGCCTCCGGCGCGTGCTCGAGCGTCACGATCTCGCCGGCCCCCTGATCGGGCGCAGTCTTGTCGCAACCGGGTAGCGCGACGGACAGCGCGATCGCCAGCGCAATCACGCAACACGTTCGCATCGCCTGCTCCTTGCCCGGTCGCTCGCGTCGTCCTCTCGAACATGAGAACGACGATCGCACGGCAACGTCCTGGCCTGGTACGTCATGTTCGTTTCCCGGTGACGCGAGTCAGTGGCGGAGAAGCGGGAAAACCACGAGTCCGATGACGGCGGCCGCCGTCACGATCACCGGCTCCTGGAGCTTCTTGAAGCGCCACAGCAGCAGCACGGTCGTGACGGCGAGCAGTGCGGTCGGGACGTCGACGATCGACCGCTTCGCGATGACGAGGACGGAGCCCGTGATCGCGCCGACTGCCGCAGCCGTAATGCCATCGACGAATGCCTTGACGCCTGGACGGTGCCCATACTTCTTCACGTAGGGCGCGGGAATGACCGTGAACAGGTAACACGGCAGGAATGTGCCGAGCGCGGCGACGCATGCGCCAGGCAGGCCCGCCACGAGGTACCCGATGAAGCCGACGGTGATCACGACCGGACCGGGCGTGATCATCGCGACTGCGACGGCATCCACGAACTGCTTGTCGTTCAGCCAGTGATGTTCGGTGACGACGCCGCCATAGAGGAACGGCACGATCGCGAGTCCGGAGCCGAACACGAACGCGCCGGCCTTCATGAAGAACGCACCGATCTGGACGAGCTGCGGCAGGTCGATGCCGCTCAGTAGCCCGCTGGCTGCCGGCAAGTTGGCGGCGGCAACCGCATTCAGCCCGCCCCGCTGCAGCCACCTGGGCGGCGCGCGCCACAGCCAGCCGATCAGGCCTGCGGCAACGAAAAGCCATGCGATTTCCGATTCCGTGACGAAGGTCACGGCAGCCAGCGTCAGGAAGATCGCCCAGAGGAGCTTGTCGTTGCCGACGGTCTTGGTCGTGAGCTTGTAAGCGCTCATCGCGATGATGCCGACCACCGCGGCACCGACGCCGTAGAAGACGGCCTGCATCCACGACAGCCCGCCAAAATGCGCGTACGCGAACCCGAGCGCGAGCACCATCAGGAACGACGGCAGCACGAACGCGATACCGACGAGTGTCGCCCCGAGAAGGCGGTAGTGGACGAACCCGAGATAGATCGCGAGCTGGGCCGCCATCGGCCCCGGTGCGAGCTGGGCCAGCGTGAGCCCTTCCTTGTAGTCGGCCTCGGTTATCCAGCCGCGTCGCTCGACCAGGTCGCGACGCATATAGCCTGCGAGCGCGACCGGTCCGCCGAAACCGAACGTACCGAGACGCAGCATGTAGGCGACCAGCTCGCCAAGCGAGTAGGTCGGTTCGGTCGTGGCGATGGTCGTCGTCATGATTTGGCCGGGGTTTCGCTCTTGCCGTCCGATGTGAAGTGCGCATACAGGGAGTCGAGTACGGCGCCCATCTGCTCGAGCAACTGATCGTCGTTCTCCGTCCGTTGGCGCGTGCCGGCCATCACGGCCTCGAAGCCCACTGCTTCAGGCGCGGCGGGACCGCCCACATCGAGTGCATGCACGATCTCGCCGAGACGCATCAGTGCCGGGTCCTTGTCGAGTCCGAAGCTGGCCAGCAGAACTTCGAATGTCACGCGCTCGCCCACGTGCGTAAAAGTCGCGCCGTCGAAATCGAAGCCCAGCGCGTCAGCCGGGCAATCCGCCGGCGACGCGAGCCAGATGAAGCGCGCTTGCGCGTCGATGAACCGGCGGATCAGCCACGCACTGGCGACGCGATCGACCCACATCCGCTGCCGCGTCGCCCAGGTGCGGCTTTGGTACTCGCCGATCGCGAGCGGACGAATGACGCGGTCCGCGGCATGCGGCTCGCCCGGCGACAGCACCGTGTCGACCAGCGCACCGAAATCCTGCAGGGCGACTTCGGCGTGGGTGGCCGAATCGCCCGGGAAATAGTCGATCGCCCGGATGGCGTCGAGATCCTTGCGCGCGCGACGCAACAGGCGAGTGAGTTCGGCGGCTGATTGCCCGTCAAGCGTCTTGCGCACGTCGGCGAGCGCGCGTGTGAAGGTCGCGTAATCGTCGGCCCGGTCGAACAGCGCCCGGAATTCCTGTTCCTGGGACCGGTCGAGACTCGGTGCGCGCAACAGGTGAGCTGCGCCGCCGCTCTCGGCAATCGCGCCCGCGAGTTCACGCAGCGTCTCTTCATGCGCTTCGGTGTGGGGCAGCAGGTAAACGCCGTCGCGCAGCACCGCACAGCCTTTCGCCTTGAGCGCGCGCCAGAACCGCATGCGGGCCGTCGCGTTTTCCGTCGGAAGGGTCAGAACAAGCAGCGACCATGTAGAAATAGATTTCATGTAGCGAAGTCTACGTCTCAGTTGCTGTTTCTACAAAATTTATTTGAACGATCGCGTGTGATCCGGCACGCCCTTCCGGCGGGTAGCCGGGGTGTGACAGGTAGCCGCTCGCACGAGGCGCGCCAGGAAAGCGCTGCGCCTCGCTCGGGTGAGCGTGGGATGGGTGATCGCGTAATGCGGAACGAGGTGGACGACGCCCAGGTACTGCGGGCCGGATTTCGGTCCGGCGGAACGATCTACGGCGTCACGACGAGTGCCGTATGCATCCCCGCTTCATAGCGGCCCGGCTTGTTGCAGATCAGCGCGTCGTGACCAGGCGTGAGCTTGAATGACATGCGCTTGCGCTTGCCGGGTGCGATATCTTCCACTTCCCCGATTGTTTTCAGGGTGTGTTCCATCACCTGTCCTTTGCCGACAGGGAGCGCATCGTCGGAGAGATCTGTCCTGAAGACGACGAGCTCATGGTTCGGTGCGGTCATGCACCGGATTGTCGACGGGCATCGCGTCGTCCGTCGAGTTGCTTTTCCGGTCGATCTGCCCGAGCTTGAAACGGCCGTCCTGTCGGTTGACCGGGCCGGGTTACGCGCCGTCACGCACAGCCGTCACGAGCGGCATCATCGCCGGCCCGATGGACGCGAGCAGGCGCTCTTTCGATACCCCGTCGCGGGATTGAACGGAAATGCCGTGCAATTGCGTTGCATAGAAATCGGCCAGCGCCTTGATGTCGGTGCCCCGCGCGAGCTGCCCCTGCTCGGCGGCGAGCTGCAAGCGTTCGGCGATCGATTGCGTGCGTGCGCGCCGGTGGGCGGCCAGCCATTCCATGACACCTTCGTTTTCGGCCGAGTAGTTGGTCGCGGCGGACACCACCATGCAGCCGTGCGGCTGGCCGCGCCTGGTATAAGCGGCGACGGCATCGCGCAGCATCCGTTCGACGGCCGCGCGGACATCGGTTTCCTCGCCGAGCGCACGATCGGCGAAGCCGCCTTCGCCTTGCTCGTAGAGTGCCACGGCCTCGTGGAACAGGGCTTCCTTGCTGCCGAACGCGGCATAGATGCGCGCTGACGCGATGCCCATCGCTTCGACCAGGTCGGACATCGACGTGCCTTCGTAGCCGCGCCGCCAGAACGCGAGCATCGCGCGTTTCAGCGCCATGTCGCGATCAAATTCTCTCGGTCGTCCCGCCATATCCCTTTCGCCCGTCGTCACATCGTGCACGGATTTTATCGCGCGCCGTGTTGACACGCGCCGTTCCCGCACTCTATTCTTTGTCAATCGACAAACAATTGGAATCGATCATGCGTACTCTCAAGGGCCCCAGTCTTCATCTCGCGCAGTTCGCCGACGATGCGGCGCCGTTCGACAGCCTGCCGAATATCGCGCGATGGGCGGCCGGCGTCGGCTTCAAGGCGCTGCAGATTCCCGCGTGGGACGGTCGGCTGTTCGACGTGGAGACCGCCGCGGACAGTCAGGCCTATTGCGATGACATGAAGGGCATGCTGGCCGAACATGGGCTGGAGATCAGCGAACTGACCACGCATATCTTCGGGCAGCTGGTTGCCGTGCATCCGGCGTACGACGCCATGTGCGACAACTTCGCGCCCGAGGCCGTGCGCGGCAACCCGGCCGCGCGCACCGCATGGGCGCTGGATCGGCTCGAGCGGGCGGCACGGGCTTCACGCCGCCTGGGGCTGACCGACATGGGCACCTTTTCGGGCTCGTTCGCGTGGCCTTACCTGTTTCCGTTCCCGCAACGGCCCGCCGGCCTGATCGAGACGGCCTTCGACGAGCTGGCGCGTCGCTGGCGGCCGATTCTCGACGCCTGCGACGAAAACGGCGTCAACCTCTGCTATGAGATTCACCCCAGCGAAGACCTGCACGACGGCGTCAGTTTCGAGCGCTTCCATGCGCTGGTCGGCCAGCACGCGCGCTGCAAGATGCTGTTCGATCCCAGCCATTTCGTGCTGCAGCAACTGGACTATCTGGCGTACATCGATATCTACCGCGACCACATCCGCATGTTCCATGTGAAGGACGCGGAGTTCCTGCCTTCGGGGCGCCAGGGCATCTACGGCGGCTACAGTTCGTGGCTGGAGCGCGCCGGCCGTTTCCGTTCGCTTGGCGACGGCCAGGTCGACTTCAAGGCGATTTTTTCGAAATTTGCTCAGTATGACTACACAGGATGGGCCACCCTCGAATGGGAGTGCTGCCTGAAGAATCAGGAGGACGGCGCGCGCGAAGGCGTCGCGTTCATCAATGACCACATCATCCGGGTGACGGAGCGCATCTTCGACGACTTCGCCGGTGCCGCGGTCGATCAACGGCAAATCCACGACATGCTCGGCATCGCTTGAGCCGTTTCCCCCCCACTGCCAGGAATCATCGATATGTCCGCTCAACTTCAGTCGTCGTCTGCCGACGCTCAAGGCTTTGCTCACCAATACGTACGCATCGACGGCCAGCGTATCCATTGCGTCACGGCCGGTGCCGGTACCCCGGTCCTGCTGATTCCGGGATGGCCGCAAACCTGGTACGCGTGGCGTCACGTGATGCAGGCGCTCGCCGCGCGCGGCTTCATGGCCGTCGCGGTCGATCCGCCAGGTACCGGCTATTCCGATCGGCCGCATGCGGGTTACGACACGGGGCACACGGCGGCGACGTTGCATCGCGTGATGGCGCAGCTCGGCTTCGATGTTTACCAGGTGGCCGGCCACGACGTCGGCATGTGGGTGGCCTATGCGCTGGCGAGCGACCGGCCCGACGCCGTGAAGTCGCTGGCGCTCACGGAGGCGGTAATCCCCGGGCTGGCGCCCGCGCCGTCGATCTTCGCCCCGCCGGAAGAAAACATCTTCCTGTGGCATTTCATGTTCAACCAGCTGGCCGACCTGCCCGAGACGCTGATTGCGGGCCGTGAGCGGGCGTATCTGGAGTTCATGTTCAACCGCTGGTCGTTCCGGCGCGATCGTGTGGCCGTCGATGTGTATATCGATGCCTATGCGGCACCGGGCGGCTTGCGCGGCGGCTTCTCCTATTACCGTGCGATTCCGGAGACGATCCGGCAGAACCAGGCGCGGGCGCAGCGCAAGCTGACGATGCCGGTGCTCGCCATCGGTGCCGAACATGCCACCGGCGATGCGCCGCTGGTCACGATGCGCGACAACGCGACCGATCTGCAGGGTGCGGTGGTTCCGGCTTGCGGCCACTTCATCATGGAAGAGGCCCCCGACGCATTCATCGGCCATCTGCTGCCTTTCCTGGAGCGGAGCCGCTGAACATGCCGATCGACACCGACATCGCATTACTGCTGGAGCGATTGGCCGTGACCGAGGCGCCTGCGTCGCTGGACGCGTTGCGACGGGCGACCGATACGACACTGCGGGGCTGGCATGGACCGCTGGAAGCGGTCGACCATACGGAAACCTTCGCGGTGCCCACGCGCGACGGGCAGCAGATTCGCGTGCGGGCTTATTGGCCATCGGTCGCTGCGGAAAGCGCGGCACGCCGGCCGGCGCTCGTTTATGCGCACGGCGGCGGGTGGTGCCTCGGCACGCTCGAGCTATACGACAATCCATGCCGCGCGCTGGCCAACGCGACGCAATGCGTCGTGCTGTCTGTCGATTACCGGCTTGCGCCGGAGCACCGGTTTCCGGTGCCGCTGGAGGATTTCTGCGATGCGCTGGACTGGTGGTGCGCGAGGCGGCCGGCCTGGGGCTGGACCCGGCGCGCATCGCCGTCGGCGGCGACAGTGCAGGAGGAAACCTTGCGGCGGCTGCCTGTCTGGTCGCACGTGGGCGGGGCGGCCCGTCGATCGCGCATCAGCTGTTGCTGTATCCGCCGCTGGATGCGTCGATGAGCACGACGTCCTATCGGACTTGCGGGCAGGGCTACTACCTGACGCAAGATGTCATGCGGTATTGCTTCAACATGTACCTGACCGATCCGGCCGACGGCCGGTCACCCTGCGTGTCGCCGCTGCAGGCGGCTTCGCTCGAGGGTTTGCCACCGGCCACGTTGCTGGCCTGCGAGTACGATCCGGTGCGCGACGACGCGCACGCGTATGCGGAGCGATTGCGGGAGGCCGGTGTGGCGGCCGATTTCGTCGTGCTGCCGGGGATGATCCATGCGTGCATCCATATGGCCGGCGTGACGTCGGCAGCCCGCCAGGTGTTCGACGTGGCCGGCGCGCAGATGCGCAGGGCTTTCCAGCGGTGAGCGTATGGCCGAAGGGGGCGGTGCGAGGTGCGTGGGGGGGTGTAGGGTTCGGCGGCAGTCGACCAGCGCGACCTACCTGCGCCTCCGAACCCGCGCCTTCACACACTTGAACCAAAGCCGCATCGCACCGACCCCGCCCGCCACCGGAACTCGCGGCAACAGGAACGCATCGTCGGACGCTCCGGCACAGCCGCGCCGGGTCGTCGTCGCGTTGCGGTAGCCGGCGGCGGCGACCTGGTCGCGCACGCGCGGGTCGAGATCGCCGTACGGGTAGCAGAACGATTCGACAGGCTGGCCGCTCAACGCTTCGAGCCGCCGCTTCGATTCGATGATCTGAACCTCCGACACGTGGGCCGGCACGTGCGACAGCGCGACGTGATCGAGCGTGTGCGAGCCGATTTCGTGGCCGCGATCGCGCCATGCGAGCATGTCCGCGCACGTCATGAGTGGCGAGCGCGCCGTATCGGCACCCGCATCCCAGTCGTTCTCGCCGCCGAACCGGCCGGCGACGAAGTAGCAGGTCGCGGTGAAGCCGAGCTCGTCCAGCACGGGCATCGCATGCGTGAGCACGTTGAGAAAGCCGTCGTCGAACGAAATGCCGAAGACCTTCCCGCTGCGCTCGCCGCGCAGATACGGCTGCAGTTCGCGCACGCTCAGGCCGCGGTAGCCGAGCCGCTTGAACAGCATCATCTGGCGGCGGAACGCGTCGGGGGCGACGCTCAGGCTGCGCAGCCGGTCGGACGGCGGCGGCAGCGTGCGGATCTGGTGATACATCAGGATCGGGTAGCGCGTGGCGGACAGCAGCATGAGCGGGTCGCGGGAACGGGGAATTACGCGGCCTTGCGGAAAATCCGCAGGGTCTTGAAGTCGCCGACTTCGGTGAAATCGGCATTCGCCGCCCATTGCTCGATGATCGGCTCGGCCTTCCGGTATGCCGACGAGCCCTTGTAGAACAGCAGGTGGCCGTCGCGCGCGGTATGGCGGGCGAACAGGTCGAGCACTTCGGCGTCGGTCTTCGCGCCGTAGCGGCTGTTCGTTTCGTCGCGGAATTCGCACAGATGGAACAGCGTGACGACGTCGAACGCCGGCAGCAGGTCCGTATTGCTCGTGTAGATGTCGCCGAAATAGGCCAGGTAGGTCTTGCTCACCTCCGGTTGCCGCGTGACGAGATCGACGTACGACTTGTATTCCTTCGGCGACGCCGTCACGCCGAAGACGGTGTTGTTCAGGTGCGGCCGTGCGCATTCCACGCCGACGTGGTGGTGGCCGCCGGTGCCGAAGTGATAGATGCGGATGCCGTTGAGACGAGCGGATTCCAGCCATTCGACGAAGTGCACGTCGCACGGGCACTCCTGCGTGCGCAGGTCCCAGTACTTCTTCCAGATGTTCATTGCCATTAAACGGACCTCATGGATGTCACCCAACGATAGGGGTTGTGTCGAATCGATTTCTGATAGACGGACAACGTCGCATCGACGAACCGGTCGAACGAGAACTCGCGCTTGCCCTTCAGCCGCGCGCTGCGTCCCATCGCCCGCACGCACGCGGGCTCGCGCACGATCGCGCGCAGGATGGCCTCGATCGCCTCGGGCTCGCGCGGCGGGACGACCCAGCCGTCCACGCCCGGCTCGACGTTCTCGGGCAGCCCGCCCACGCGCGTCACGATCGCGGGGCAGCCGAGCGACATCGCCTCGCGGCACGCATACGACAGGCTCTCGTGGTACGACAGCACGAACGACACGTCGATGATCGAGAACGGCGCGCGCACATCGTCGACGCGCCCGGTGAAAGCGGTGCGCGACGCCATGTGGTGCCGCTCGATCTGCTCGCGTTGTTCGCCGGACGGTTCCGCGCCGACCAGCAGCACGCGAAACCGCTCGCGCTCGTGTTCGGGCAGGCGGCCCAGCGCCGCGATCAGGTCCATCCAGCCTTTCTCCGGCGCGGTGCCGGCGCTGCTGCCCAGCACGATCGCATCCGCGCCGGACGGCCCGAACAGCGCGATCTTGCGGCGGCGGATTTCGTCGCCGGCCAGCTGTTCCGCGGCCTGCCGGCGCACGCCGTGCTTGACGACCGTGACGTTGCCGTACGGCGACCGGAGCGCGAGCATGCTCGCCACGTAGTCGCTGACCGCGATGGTGTGGTCGGTTGCCAGCCGGGCGCGCAGCACGTTGCCGAAGCTGTCGGCGCGATAGGTGTTGTGCTTGGTGAGCACGACCGCGGGCCGATACCGGCAGCCGAGCAGCGCGAGCATCACCTGCCGGTGATCGGCGGACCCGTTGACGTGGATGATGTCGAAGCGCTCGGCGCGGATCCGCTGGCGCAGCCGGACGATTTCCTGGCACAGCCGGTTCCAGCGCGGCTTGAATTCCATGTCGAAGATCGCCACGTCGGGACTGTCCTTCAGCAGTCGCGACAGGCGGCTGCCTTCCGGCGACGCGACGGTCACGCGATGGTGCCGGCTCATCGCGGCGGCGAGGTCGCGGACGTAGGTGTCCTGGCCGCCGCCGTAGTCGCCGTGGAAGTTGGTATACAGAATGTTCATCACGATGCTGCCTTTCCTCGATCATTCATTTGGCAGGAGTGCTGAGAAAATGAATGCCTCAACGTGTTGAAAGCAATGACTCGAACCCGGTTCCGCATTGCCGATGCGTGATTGCGCACCGATGCCCGGACGGGCGCCGCGAAACGTTTCGAAATATTACAGACGCATTACGTGCCGTAGTGTCGAGGTCTGCGCATCTTTGTGAGGATGTGTCGCGATCGATTGCAGTGTCGTCACATCGTGCGATGCCGCGATGGGGGAGGGGGGAATTCCGGCGCGAACGGTGGCGTGGCCCGATTACCCTCGCCGGCCGGGTCGGAAAAACAGGCCCGAAGCGAGCAGGAAGCGGGCAGGAAGCAATCAGGAAGCGGGCAGGATCGCGACAAAACCCGATTTTTCGACGACATCCGGACGCAAATCAAGCCGGCCGACTTTCAGATTTGAAAGCCGGGGGGCCATTTGCGTTAGAATGCCCCCCCTGTCCGCCATGGCGACCGCCAAAGGCGGACTCGTCGCACCCAGAGAGACGTGGGTTTCGATTCGTAGCCGGGCGCGAAAGTTAGCCAGCCGTTAGCAACATACGCTTTGTGATTTGGATTACTAATGAAGAAGAAGCGCAACATCACCAAGTACATCGTTGTCGCGATGATTCTTGGTATCGCCGTGGGTTACGCCTGCCATAGCGCATTTCCCGACCCGGCCATGGCGAAGGAAGTCGCCGGGTACGTGTCGTTGCTGTCCGACGTGTTCCTGCGCCTGATCAAGATGATCATCGCGCCGCTGGTATTTGCGACGCTGACCGTCGGCATCGCGCAGATGGGCGACGGCAGCGCGGTAGGCCGTGTCGGCGTCAAGGCGTTCGGCTGGTTCTTCATCGCTTCGTTTACGTCGTTGCTGCTCGGCCTGCTGACCGCAACGATCCTGCAGCCGGGCAGCCACCTGAGCCTGCCGCTGCCGGCATCCGATGCAGCCCTCAACCTGAAGACGGGCGCCTTCACGCTGAAGGATTTCGTGGTCCACCTGGTGCCGAAGTCGATCGCGGAAGCGATGGCGAACAACGAAATCCTGCAGATCGTCATCTTCTCGATCTTCTTCGGCACCGCGCTGTCGGCGCTCGGCGAATCGGGCAAGCGCCTGACCGGCGTGATCGACGATCTCGCGCAGGTGATGCTGAAGGTCACGGGCGCCGTGATGTGGTTCGCGCCGGTCGCGGTGTTCGCGGCGCTGGCGTCGACGATCACCACCCAGGGGCTCGGCATCCTGCTCACGTTCGCGAAGTTCATGGCGAGCTTCTACCTGGCACTGGCGCTGCTGTGGGGCGTGCTGACGCTCGCCGGCGTGACGTTCCTCGGCAAGCGCGCGTTCACGCTGATCCGGCTGATCCGCGAGCCGTTCCTGCTGTCGTTCGCGACGGCGAGTTCCGAGGCCGCCTATCCGAAGCTGCTGGATGCGCTCGACCGCTTCGGCGTGAACCGCAAGATCTCGAGCTTCGTGCTGCCGATCGGCTATTCGTTCAACCTCGACGGCTCGATGATGTACTGCACGTTCGCGGTGCTGTTCATCGCGCAGGTGTACGGCATCCATCTGCCGCTGGGCACGCAGATCACGATGCTGCTGATGCTGATGGTCACGTCGAAGGGGATGGCGGGCGTGCCGCGCGCGTCGCTGGTCGTGATCGCGGCGACGCTCAACCAGTTCAACATGCCCGAAGCCGGGTTGCTGCTGATCATGGGCGTCGACATGTTCCTCGACATGGGGCGCTCGGCCACCAACGCCGTCGGCAACTCGATCGCGGCTGCCGTGGTCGCGAAGTGGGAAGGGCAGCTCGACGCCCCGCGCGACGACGACGATCCGGACAACGGACGCGTCATGAAGGTGAAGGTGCCGGAGACTTCGGCATCGGCTTGATGCGTGGCAGTGCCGCAGTGCAGCAGTGCGGCGTTAGTGGCGCGTTGCCTGCCCCGCGGTAACGGACGATCGCCGGCCTGGATTCGCAATGGATTCAGGCCGGCGATTTGTCGGGTGCAATGAATCCGCATTGAATGCCGTGGCTTTTTTCCCGATTCTCCGAAACAGGCACTCGCCGTTTCAATCGATCGTCGCTGAACCGGCGGCGATATTCCCTCAGGTACGAGCCTGAATTTCCCGATCCCCGATTCGACGCGCAAGTGACCATTCACTGTCGCGCAGTCACGCGTGCCGCCGGCGCGCGGGGGCGCCACGGGCGACGCCGTCGAAGCCGCTCCCGCGAAAAGCGCAATGACGCGCGCGATCCGCAATTTTTTTCGATTTATATAACGCTATTCTCGCGCTGCGCATGATCGAACGCATGCCGTACGTAATACCGACTGCGCCGGATGCTTCAGCGGAAGAATTGACGTATTGCGGTTTTCAAGCCGTCCGGCCGGCCCTTCATATGAGTGTTCGCACCATTCAGGAGTGCATCCGTCATGGTCGCCAGACAACGGTTCCAGGCCGCGCTGCTCGCCGCGGCGATCGCCGCGATTACCCCGCCCGTTCACGCACGCAACACCACCGACTGGCTGGCGAACACGTACGGCACGCTTGCCGCCCACGTCGGCAACGTCGCGCGTGCGATGTGGGTCGCGCCTGAAGGCGTGATCTATACGGCGTCGATGTGGGACGAGGACGAAGGCGGTGTCGCGATTTACCAGAACGGCAAGAGCGTCGGCTCGATCGGCACGCATTCGGAGTTCCAGGGCAGCGCGATCACGGGCAACGCGACCTCGCTGTTCGTCGCGCTGCAGCCCGGCAAGACGTACGGCAGCGGCGCGGTGGGGCGCTACAACCGTTCGACGAAGTATCGCGACCGCGTGATCCAGGTCAGCGCGGCCACCAACCAGCCGCGCATCGACGTCGTCACCGGGCTCGCGACGGCCGGCTCGCTGCTTTATGCGAGCGACTTCTACGGCAATCGCGTGCGCGTGTTCACCACCGACGGCGTGTGGCAGCGGGATATCGGCGTATCGGAGCCGGGCGCGCTCGCGCTGGACGCAGCGGGCAACGTGTGGGTGGCGCAGAAGCGCGCAGGCTCGATCGTCGGCTTCAGCCCGGCCGGTGCGCCGCTGAACACGATCCGGATGCCGTCCGGGTCGCAGCCGTCGGCGCTGTATTTCGATGCGGCGGCCGGGCAGCTGCTGGTGGGCGACGAAGGCCCGGACCAGAACATCAAGCGCTATACGGTGTCGGGCCGGCCCGCGCTGGCCGGCACCTTCGGCGTGCGCGGCGGCTATCTCGACACGACGACGGGCATCAAGGGGCAGGTCGGCGCGCAGCGCTTCACGCGCATCGTCGGGATCGGCAAGGACACCGGCGGCAATCTATACGTGCTCAACAATCCATGGGGCGGCAGCTGGGATCTCGGCCGCAACGGCGCGACCGACATTCATGCGTACAGCAGCACCGGCAGCCTGCGGTGGACGCTGCAGTCGCTGAACTTCGAAGGCATCGCCGCACCGGACCCGGTCACGGACGGTGCGCTGTTCTACGGCGGCACGCACGTGTACGGCGGCAGCGCGGGCGGCAGGTTCATCGCGAACACGGTCGATCCGTTCACGTACCCGGCCGATCCGCGCATCGACATGAACGACACGCAGCGCGACGAGCATTTCGGTCTGCTCACGTCGGTGGGCGCGAACCGGATTCTCGTCGCGGCCGGCCAGAACCCGCCGGTCTTCTACTTCTTCCACTTCAACGCGGCGAACGGCTATGTCGCGATTCCGGACGGCGCTATCCCGGGCCCCGCGTTCAATACGACGCGGCGCGTGACGGGCGGCTTCAGCATCGACAGCAAGGGTGGCGTGTGGGCCGGTCTCGACAAGACCGGCGCGATTACCCACTACCCGCTGACCGGCTTCGATGCGAGCGGCAAGCCGTCGTGGGGGCCGGGTGTCGCGACCCGCGTGCCCGACAGCATCCAGCCGCTCACGCGCATCGTCTATCTCGCGGACAGCGACACGATGGTGCTCGCGCAAGGTGCGATCGGGACCAACGACTGGACGTCGATCGGCACGCGCATCGAGGTGTATCACGGCTGGAGCGCGGGCAATACGACGAAGCCGGACCCGGTGATCACGCTGCCGCACAGCGGCGCGAAATCGATCGATGCGGTGGGCAACCATCTGTTCGTCGGCTACTGGTTCAGCAGCAGCGGGCCGCTGTGGCCGAACGTCGACGCGTTCAACCTGACGACCGGCAATCTCGACACGACGCTGGTCAACGCGAGCCCCGCGACCGTGGATACCAGCAGCGCGATCGATGCGATGTACAGCATTCGCGCATACCGCCGCACGAACGGCGAGTACGTGGTGATGAAGAACAACGTGAAAGGCAACAGCATCACCGTGTACCGGTGGACGCCTTGATGAACGCGCGGCCGCCTCGACCGGCGGCCGGGCTCGCGAACGCCTCACCGTATTCGTCGCGATTTCGCCGGATTTCCACCGCGCATCCACGCAATTTCCACATCACGCGTTCGTAATGAGCGGCGTGCGCAACGCGCGCCTCACCGCCCGCCGGGCGGTCGTTCCAAACCTCACGACGCGGAAAAGCGGTTCCGGGCACAATGACAGCGGCACCGGCAGGCACTGCGCGTGCCCACGACGATGAACCGGATCGACTGATTGGTTGCGCCGGCGCATTGCAGCGCCGGTGAACTCGCGCGGCATGCCCCATGCCGCGTTTTTTATGCCGAAGTGACGAAACGATGAAGATGAAAACGACACCGAACCGCCTGTTTCTGATCGCCGCACTGGCCGGCGCGATGAGCGGCCCAGTCCACGCAGAGACGCCGGCGGCCGCCGCGACCGTTGCGACGGTCAACGGCACGCCGATCACGCAGGCCGACGTCGACACGTTGCTGCGCGCGTCCGGGCAACCCGACTCGCCGCAGGTCCGCCAGGCGATCAAGAATCAGCTGATTACGCGCGTGCTGGTCCAGCAGGCCGCCGAGAAGGCGAACTACGCCGACAAGCCCGAGGTCAAGGCGGCGGTGCAGCAGGCGAAGGCGAATGCCGAAGTGCAGCTTTACCTGCGCGACAACGTGAAGCCCGAGCCGGTGACCGACGAGCAGGTCAAGGCGCGCTACGACGAGCTCGTGGCGTCGCTCGGCAAGAACGAGTACAAGCCGCGCCTGATCGTCGTCCAGGATCCGGTGACGGCCGCGACGGTGCTGAGCGAGCTGAAGGCAGGCAAGTCGTTCGACGGGCTGGCGCGCCAGTACAGCATCGCGCCGAGCCGCGACAGCGGCGGCGAGTTGCCGTGGGTGAGCTTCCACACGCCGGCGGCGGAAGGCAAGACGTCCGGCTTGCCGCTGCCGGTCGCGCAGGCGCTCGAGAAACTGACGGTCGGCGCCGCGACGAAGGATTCGATCCCGGTCGACGGCGTGCGGGCGATCGTGAAGCTGGATGCGAAGCGGCCGACGCAGGTGCCGGGTTTCGCGACCGCGAAGCCGGCGCTGCAGCAGCAATTGCAGGCGGCCGCCGTGGAGAAGGCGAGCGCGCAGATGATCGGCAACCTGCTGAAGGACGCGAAGATCACGCAGTAACGCGGCGGCGTCGAAACGCCGGGTGTCACGCGCGCCAGATCATGCTCGCGCTCGTGTCGGTTGCCGACGCGACGCGAAAGCCGAGCCGTTCGTAGAGCCGCCGCGCCGGGTTGCCGTGCAGCACGCTGAGCGATACCGGCACGTGCGCGCGCGCCGCGTCGGCCAGCAATGCGTTCAGCACGGCTTCGCCGATGCCCCGGCCCTGGTGATCGGGGAGGATCTGGATCTGGTGAACGTGCCACTCGTCGGCGGCGCGTGTCACCTTCAGCAAGCCGATTGCGTCGTCGGCGTCGCAGACGATCATCGCATCGTCGAAGTTCGCGCGAATGCGACGGTCGTGCGCTTCGTCGTCGGTTGGCGCGCCGACGCGTTGCAGGTGCACGGTCATCGTGAGCCGACGCAGGGTCAGCAGGAACGGCAGGTCGGCGGCGCATGCCGGGCGCAGGCGAATTGCGTGTGTCATCGTGCGGACTCGTACGTTCGTTCGGGACGGGAGCGCCGACGGAAAGGTCGAACCCCGCAGCGCATCGTCCGCGATGGCGGGAAGCCGGTCAAAGGGCGCAACGCCGAATCCGGCGCGCATGCGTGGCCGATCATCCGGCGCGCCGGCCCGAGTGCGGGTGCGCATCGGCGAGATTGGCGATCAGCGTGTCGATCACGACGCGCTTCAGGCTCACGAGCGCCGAAGGCGCACCGCCTCCGCCCGCATGGAGGCACACGTCGACGGACGGCAGCGGCGGCAGGCCGTCGCGCTCGCCGAGCTGCCGCAGCGCCGGCGGCACACCCGCCATCGTTCTCGATGTAATGCCCAGGCCGCCGGCGACGCCGGCCCACAGGCTTTGCAGGCTGCCGGTCGTGTACGCGAGCCGCCACGGGATGCCGGCCTTGTCGAGCGCGTCGGTACCCGCCTTGCGGAACAGGCACGGCGGCTTGTACAGCGCAAGATCGAGCGGTGCGCCGGCACGCGGACGCACGTCGATGCCTTGCGGCCCGATCCATGCCATCGGCAGCGTGACCAGGTGTTCGGCGTCGGCGCGATGCCCGCGCCCCATCGCGAGCACGATGTCGAGTTCGCCGCCATCGAGCCGGTCGAGCAACGCGCCGTTGCCGTCGACGACGATGTCGACGCGCACGCCCGGATGCGTGCGCTTGAACCGGCCGAGCGCGACGGGCAGCCACGATTCGGCGAAATCGCCGGGCAGCCCGAATCGCACGGCGCCGTCGATCGCCGCGCCGCGGATCGCGCCGACCGCCTCGTCGTTCAGTTCGAGGATGCGGCGCGCATAGGACAGCATCAGCTCGCCGGCTTCGGTCGGCACGAGGCCGCGCCCTTGGCGGCGAAACAGCGGCTGGCCGATCTGCGTTTCGAGCTTGCGCATCTGCTGGCTGACGGCCGACTGCGAGCGGCCGATCCGGTCGGCGGCGCGGTTGAGGCTGCCGAGCCGATCCGCGGCAATCAGCGTGCGCAGCGCATCCATGTCGAGATTCGGAAGCGTCATGATTCGGTTTTTCTTATAAGTCGATTTCGAATTATCGTATTTATTGCATATTCCCGTCGCTACCATCAAGTGAACCGGTCGTTTCGGTTCACGGGGATGCGCGCGATACGCGCGCTGCGGATGTCCGTGAGGGTGAGGTTGCTTCCCTTCTTTCCGACAAGGACATTGAATGAAAATCGGCTCGATATTCCGCCAAGGCTTTCCCGGCATGCTGCTGGCCGCGTCGATGATTCCCGGTGACGCATCGGCCGCGCCGTCGCTCGCGGGGACGTGGACGCTGGTCGCGGCGGACGTACAACATCCGGACGGCACGATCGGCCGCGACTACGGTGCCGATCCGGCGGGCCTGCTGCTGATCGACGCGCACGGGAACTACTCGCTGCAGATCTTCAAGTCGGAACGCCCGCGCTTCGCGTCGAACGACAAGGCGACCGGCACGCCGGAGGAATTCCGTGACGCCGTGCTCGGCTCGAGTACCCACTACGGCACGCTGAGCGTCGATCCCGCGAACCACACGCTGGCGTTTCACATCAGCAATGCGTCGTACCCGAACTGGGCCGGGCAAACGCAGACGCGCACCTATCAATTGAAGGACGGCGAGCTGAGTTACCGCGTTCCGCCGCGTGCCAACGGCGACATTCCGATCTCGGTGTGGCGGCGAAAGGATTGAACCGGGAGGCCGTTCGATACGTGACGCATGCGGCCGTGAGGCCGTGATCGCGGCCGTTCCGGCACGCGCCGCGTAGCCGGCGCCACACGCCGTTTCCGCCGGCCCGGCGAGCCGGTTCAGAGGCCGCGGCTTCCCGTGCCTCCCCCACCGGTATTCCTCCGTCAGCCCTGTCCGCATATCATGCGCACATCGCGCACCTGCCGGCCGCAGGCGCCGCCGCTTCCGACGCGGCGGTGCGTCTGCCTGCACGGCGCAGCACACAGGGATTCTCGATGGACACCAAACGATCGCGGCCGGGCCTCGTCGCCGCGCTGCTCTGGGCGGCGCTGTATCTCGCGACCGGCTATATCTCGCACGAGTTCAACGGCCCCGTCCGGCTGACGGGCTACATCTGGCTGCCGGCCGGCGTGACGGTCGGCGCGTTCATGCTGCGGCCGATGCGCGAATGGCTGACGCTGGCCGGCGCGTTCCTGGCCGGGCAGCTCGCGCTGACCGGCATCGAACACGGCAGTCTGGTCAACGCGGTGCTGTTCACGGTGGACGAGGTCGGCGCCGCCGCGCTCGCGGTGTGGCTCGTCCAGCGCGTGCGGTTCTCGCTCGAAGGGCTGTATTTCCTGCGCTCGGTGATCCTCGCCGGCCTGATCGCGGGCGTGATCGGCGCGATCGGCGGCGCGGCGTGGTACACGGCGGTCAAGGGCGCGCCGTTCCTCGACGTGTGGTCGGTGTGGGCCGCGTCCGATTTCGTCGGCGTGCTGCTGGTCACGCCGGTACTCGCGTCATGGTCGCGCTTTCGCGCGCACCGCTCGGGCGACCACGAGCGCTTCGACCTGGTACTCGGCATCGTCGCGTTCGCGCTGCTCGTGATCGGCGCACTCGTGATCTTCGACGGCGACACGTCGAAGAAATTCGGCACGGGCGCCGGCTTTGCGCTGACGTATATCCCGCTGTTCCTGACCGTCGCGGTGACGCTGTTGCTCGGCGGCCGCGCGGGTTCGTCGTCGGTGCTGGTGCTCGCGCTGATCGTGATCGAGCAGACCGCGCAGGGCGACGGCCCGTTCGCGTCGTTCCATGAGCACTACGGCAGTTCGCTGCTCGAGGCGCAGCTTTACCTGGCGGTCGCGTCGCTGCTGGTGCTGACGGTGAGCACGCTGAAGACGACGCGCGAGCGCGTGCACGAGCATGCGGCGGTCCTGCAGAACAACATGGAACTCGCGCTCGCGAGCGCCGGCCAGATCGCGTATGTGCTCGATCCGGAATCGGGGCGGATCGAGTGGAGCGGCGACGTCGAGCGCGTGTTTGGTGTCGGTGTCGACGCGGCGCAGATCGCGAGCGTGTCGCTCGTGCTCGAACGTGTGCAGCCGGGCGACCGCGATGCGTTGAGCGACTACTGGAACGCGGAGATCGCCGGCGAGGATCGTGCGTCGCTGTCGCTGCGTATCGTGCAGCGCGACGGCGGCACGCAGACGATCACCGATCACGGCGCACCGTTGCTCGACTCGAATGTCGACGTGACGGTGGTGGCAGGCGTCTGGCAGCTCGAGCGCGTGTGGCCGGCGGACGAATGAGCGGGGACGCGTCATGACGGGGCGCACGGGCGTCCTGCTGATCCACGGGCTCGGCGGCACGCAATACGATCTCGGTTCGCTGCACAAGGCGGTGCGGCGCGCGGGCGGCGATACGCACATGATCACGCTGCCGGGGCACGGCACGCGCCCCGAGGATCTGGTCGGCGTGCGCGCGGAGGCCTGGCTCGACGCGGTGACCGAGCAGTATCGCGCGCTGGAGAACGAGTACGACACCGTGCATGTCGCGGGCATGTGCATGGGCGCGCTGGTCGCACTGCTGCTGTGCCATCGCGTGCAGCATGCGCGCGGCCGGCTCGCGCTGCTGGCCACGCCGGTGTTCATCGACGGCTGGTCGACGCCGTGGTACCGGGCGCTGCGGCATGTGCTGTATCGCGTGCCGGGTGTCGCGGAGCGGATGCGCGTCGAGGAAGGCGATCCGTTCGGCATCAAGAACGCGACGATCCGCGCGATCGTGAAGAAGAAGTTCGAGCGCGAGGACAGTTTCCACTATGCGTGGGTGCCGCTCGCGTGCGTGCGCCAGGTCGACCGGATGCGTAACTGGGCGCTCGAGGCGGCAGCCGGCACGCCGTGCGCGACGCTCGTGCTGCATGCGCGCGAGGACGAACTGACGAGCCTGCGCTCGGCCGATTTCCTGCTCGCGAAGATGCCCGACGCGCGCGGGATCGTGCTCGAGAACAGCTACCACATGATCTGCGCGGACAACGATCGCGACGACGTCGCGCGCCACGTGCTCGAATTCTTCGGGTTCGATCCGGTGCATGCGGTCAGCCCGGCGATGGCGCGCAGGATGGGGCGGATGGCGCCGTGACGAACGCTTACGCCGCTTCCGGGGGATGCGCGATCCGCGCCCGGATCTCGGGCGACGCAAGACACGTGGCAACCGCTTCGTAGCCGGGTGAACCGGGGTAAGGCGCCACACGCGAAGGCGGACTGTGATTGGCCGGGCACAGGATGATCGCTTCGTGCGGGCCGACCGCCGACAGGTCGAGGATCGCCGACGAACGCGTCAGCAGGAACAGCGGCCGCATCCCGGCGGCGGCCTGTTCGCGCAGACGGGCAATCAGTGCCTGTTGCGTGGGGCGATCGAGATCCTGTTCGATCATGTCGACGACCCGTGTGCGCGGGCCTTCGGCTTCGAGGGCGACGAGCAGCGCGGTCAGCGCCGCCGACGGCGTCGCGCCTCGGGCGGCGAGCGCTGCCGATGCACGGTCGACGCGCGACTTCAATGCAGGATCGGTGCGCAGCACGTCGCGCGCCGCCGCACCGTCGTGTTCCAGCCGGTCGAGGCCGACGAACGCGGCGCCGGGCAGTGCGTCGGCGAGCCGGAGCGCCAGCCGCGTCTTGCCACTGCCGAGCGGGCCGATGATGTAGTTCAGCGGCCGGATGTCGCGACACTCGAACCACTCGCCGCCCCACGGCCACGGCAGGCTGAATGCCACGCCGGCGCTGCTGTCGTCGACGAGCCGGGTCAGTTCGCCGTCGGTCGGCATCCGGCCGCGCGCGAGGCCGGCGCGGATTGCGTGTACCCGATCGACCTTGCGCACGAGATCCTGAATGCCGTGATCCAGCGCCGCTTCGTGAGCGGCCAGTGCGTCGTCCAGGCTGCGCGCGTCGCCGTCGAGCACGCTCGCCACCTGCGCGAGACCGAGGCCGAGTGCGCGCAGCGCGGCGATGTCGGCCGCGCGGGCGAGATCGTCCGGGCCGTACGCACGGTATCCGGCCGGCGTGCGTTCCGGCGTGACGAGGCCGTGCCGCTCGTACAGCCGCAGCGCCTTGATCGAGACGCCGAGCCGCGCGGCGGCGGCCGACGCGTTCAAACGGGGCGTGGACGTGCTCATCCGTCACCTCTCCTTGCTGTCGATTCGTTGCGCTCAGCATAAAGGCGATCCCAAGGGCCGGGTCAAGCGAGCGTGCATGTGCGATGCACACAAGGTGTCGGCCGGAAATCGGAGGCCGGCGGCGGCCCCTTTCTCGCCGCGCCGCGCATCTGGGAGAATGCGGCCGGGCCGATTCACGGCCGGCGCCGACACGGCGCAGGATCCGACAGGTGGGAAATTGACCGACAACGAAGAACTTTCGCTCCACCAGGAGAGCCGCTTCTGGCAGCTTGCGCCGGTGAAATGGTGGATTCGTGGGCATGGCCGCGACGGCTATTCGTTCCGGCTGCTGCTGTGGCCGCCGGTGATCGTGTTCGTGCTCGAATTCCTCTGCATGATCTTCGATGCGCTGTACACCAGCATCGGCATCAGCGCGGTCGCGACGCTGTTCCTCGGCTTCGCCGGATACCATGGCGCGCAGCGCGAATGGCTGGTGCCGTCCGCGACCACGCGGGCGCTCGTGAAGGCACGCATGAAGAAGGCGGCCGAGCGGTTCTCGTCGCTCGGCGTGGGCGCGACCGTGCTCGCGATCTTCGTCGCCGCGACGTCGCTGTCGCTCGTGATGTCGGGTCAGCCGGTGCTGGACAGCGTTTCGAAGGATGCCGTGTCGATCTTCATCGCGCTGGTGTTCCTGCCGGTGTACGTGTCCGGCGCGGTGCGCAAGCTGGCGATCGCGCGGATCGAGGAACTGGAGGCGCTGCGCAACGCGACCGTCGGCACCCGCCTGAAATTCGACCGGGCCGGCGCGGTGCGCGCGGTCGTCGTGCAGGGCGCGGCCGGGAAAGGGACAGTGTCCGTGCTGGAGTACACAGTGCTCGGGTTCAACCCGCCGCTCGAACAGGTCGGGCGCGAACCGCACGTGGCGCGGTAAAGGCGGGCGCCAGGTCGGCCGTAAAGGCGATGCCTCAGGCCGGAAAGCGCGCGTGTTCCGGCGCCGGCGTGAGGTTGTCGGGCCATTGCACTTCGAACAGCGTGCCGCCCGTGCGGCTCGGCATGCAGACAGCTTCGCCATGA
The DNA here is from genome assembly GCF_050768715.1 of Burkholderia sp. ZZQ-2. Classification (NCBI taxonomy): domain Bacteria; kingdom Pseudomonadati; phylum Pseudomonadota; class Betaproteobacteria; order Burkholderiales; family Burkholderiaceae; genus Burkholderia; species Burkholderia sp. ZZQ-2. Next base: position 45,492 of record NZ_LDVA01000351.1, read on the forward strand.
TGCGCATGGGCGATCGCCGCGACGACGGCGAGCCCGAGGCCGCTGCCGCCCGGCTGCGTGTCGTCGGCGCGCCGGAAGGCCTTGAACACGTGCGGCGCGAAATCGGCCGGGATGCCGGGGCCGTCGTCCCCGACGCGCAACCGGCACATCCCTTGTTCGATGCGCGTCTGGATGCGGATCGCGCCGGGCACCGCATGGCGGCGCGCGTTTTCCAGCAGCGCCAGCAGCGCCTGGCGGATGCGCACCGGGTCGCAACGCATGCGCCGCGTGTCGAGATCGAGCACCGGATGCTGGCCGGCGGCCCGCAGCGCCGGCTCGAACATGTCGACCACCGCACGCGCATCCGACGCGAGATCGGTGTCGCGGATCTCGATGCTCAGGTGGCCGCTGTCCGCGAGGCTGACCACGCGCAGATCCTCGATCAGCCGCGTCAGCCCTTCGACTTGCCCGAGCAGGCTGCGGAACTGCGCTTCGTCGGGGGTGAACACGCCTTCGGCGAGCCCCTGCAGGCGCCCGCGCAGCACCGTGACGGGCGTGCGCAGCTCGTGCGCGATCGCCGCGTTCCAGAGCGCCTGCTCGTTGGTCACGCGCTGCAGCTCGCTGGCGAGCGCGTTGAAGTTGTCGGCGAGCAGCGCGGCTTCGTGCAGTGAACGGTCGCCCGCGACGGCGCGTGCGTCGAGATCGCCGCGCGCGACGCGGCGAATGCTTTCGGTGACCGAATTGAGCGGCACGAGGATGCGGCGCGCGAGATTGACCGCGACCGCGACCGACAGCGCGAGGCCGACCGCCGTGGTCGCGATCAGCCAGGCCCATTCCGGCCCGGTCGGCAGCAGGTTCTTCGTGTTGAAATGCGCGGGCCAGTAATTGAACGCGATGTAGTAGAAGACGGTGGCGGTGAGCACCATCAGCACGGTCACGCCGAACACCATGCCTGCCATGGTCAGCGCGATCTGCCGGCTCAGGCCGTCGAGCTTCATGCTCAGCTCCAGAGCTTGTAGCCGACGCCGCGCACGCTGACCGGCACACCCTGCACGCCGAGGTCGTCCAGCTTCTTGCGCAGCTTGCTGACGTGGCTGTCCACCGTGCGTTCCAGCGCGTCGCCTTCCGGCAGGCAGGTGGCCATCAGCTCGGCGCGGCTGAACACGCGCCGCGGCGCGCGCGCGAGTTGCGCGAGCAGCTTGAATTCGGTGAGCGTCAGGACGAGCGTGTGCCGTTCGCTGCCCACTTCGAGCGTGGCTTCGTGGTGTTCGAGATCGATCTCGAACGGCGCGACCCGCAGCACGCGCTGTTCTTCCTGGCGCGCGCCGGCCATCGAGCGGCGCAGCACCGCCTGCGCGCGCGCCACGACTTCGGCGGGATTGAACGGCTTCACCACGTAGTCGTCGGCGCCGATGCGCAGGCCGGTGAGCTTGTCGATGTCCTGGTCGAGCGCGGTCAGCATGATGACGGGCGTGTCGCCGCGATGACGGATTTCGGCGAGCACCTTCCAGCCGTCGACGTGCGGCATCTGCACGTCGAGCAGCACGAGGTCGGGCTTGAGCTGCAGGTGCAGCTCCAGTGCGCGGCGGCCGTCGGCGGCGTGTACGGTGCGCAGGCCGCCGCGCGCGAGATAGGCGGTCAGGATCTCGGCGATCTCGGGTTCGTCTTCGGCGATGAGGACGAGCGCCTGGGCATTCTGGCCGGCGCCGGGCGATGAAGAAAATTCGGGCATGGCCACTCGTTCAGATCCATCAGGGGGTTCCGTCAGGTCGCCATACTACCGCACGGCCAGCGCAATCGAACGGAGGCGGGGGGCAGCGCGGCGCGACGCGATTCGCGCCCGGCCGACGGATGTCCCGCCCTTGCCTGCGTTTGTAAAGAAGCCACGGCGCCGGCGTCCGGCGACGCGTGCCGGTCCGGCACGCGTCACTGGACTCAGATGTGACCCAGCAGCACGAGTATCACGACGATGACGACGATCAACCCGACCGAGCCCGACGGCCAGTAGCCCCAGCTTCGGCTGTGCGGCCACGCCGGAAACGCCCCGATGAGCAGCAGAATCAGAATGATGATGAGGATCGTACCGAGCATCGCACCCCTCCTGACGTCGTGAATGGACGGTGCCTCCCGCCGCAATTCGTGTGCCGCGGCGGGGGCGGGCGAAAGCCGGCGCAAGCGCACGGTTGGAATGCCTGAAATTCACCCGATGAATACCCGCCGATTCAGAAAATAAAGTTTGAAAATGCATCCCCGCCCCCTATGCTGAATCCTTCTGATCTGGCGGGCATGCGATGGCTGAACTTTTTCTGGTACGGCACGGGCAGGCGTCCTTCGGCACGGACGACTACGACCGGCTTTCCCCGGCGGGCGAGCAGCAGGGCGTCTGGCTCGGCGAATACTTTGCGCAGCAAGGCCTGGCGTTCGACCGCGTGATCTGCGGCACGATGAACCGCCACGCGCAGACGGTCGACGCGATCCTGCGCGGGATGGGCCGCGAGGGCGCGGAGATCGACCGCCATCCCGGCCTGAACGAATACGACTTCCACGGCCTGTTCGCCGCCGCCGCGCACGACTACCCGGACATCGCCCGCCTCGCGGCCGGCTCGATGAAGGAGCATTTCCGCGCGCTGCGGCAGGTGCTGCAGCTCTGGTCGGAAGACAAGCTCGGCGATTCGGCCCCCGAGACCTGGGCGCACTTCCAGCAGCGCGTGGCCGATGCCCGCGCGGCCATCCGCCACGGCGGCGGCCAGCGCGTGCTGACGGTGAGCTCCGGCGGCCCGATCGCGGTCACCGTGCAGCAGGTGCTGGCCGCCCCGCCGTCGAGCGCGATCGCGCTGAACCTGCAGATCCGCAACAGCAGCCTTTCGCAGTTTTTCTTCAACGCCGATGCATTCCGCCTCGCGTCGTTCAACGGCATCCCGCATCTGGAGGATCCCGAACGACACGCGCTGCGAACCTACGGCTGACCCACGAACGATCGCGACGATGACGAACCCTACCCAGCAACTCGACGTAGCCCGCCTCACGCGCTATCTGGAAGCGCACGTGCCGGGTTTCGAAGGCCCGGTCGACACGGAGAAGTTTGCCGGCGGCCAGTCGAATCCGACTTTCCTGCTGCATGCGAAGAGCGGCCGCTACGTGCTGCGCCGCCAGCCGCCGGGCGAACTGCTGAAATCCGCGCACGCGGTCGACCGCGAATTCCGCGTGCTGAGCGCGCTGTCGGGCACCGCGGTGCCGGTCGCGCATCCGTATCACCTCTGCGAAGACCGCGACGTGATCGGCAGCCTGTTCTACGTGATGAGCTTCGAGGACGGCCGGATCTTCTGGGATCCCGCGCTACCGGAGCTGCCGAAGGCCGATCGCGCGGTGTGCTACGACGCCTTGCTGCAGACGATGGCCGCGTTGCACGACGTCGATGTCGACGCGGTGGGCCTCGCCGACTACGGCCGCCCCGGCAACTACTTCGAGCGCCAGATCGGCGTCTGGACGAAGCAGTACCGCGCGGCGGAAACGGAGCGCCTCGACGCGATGGAAACGCTGATCGACTGGCTGCCGAAGGCGTGCCCGGCCGACACGGGCCGGCCGACGCTGGTGCATGGCGATTTCCGGATCGACAACCTGATGTTCGCGCGCGACAGCTATCGCGTGCAGGCGGTGCTCGACTGGGAACTGTCGACGCTCGGCAACCCGCTCGCCGATCTCGCGTACTTCTGCATGTGCCTGCGGCTGCCGTCGGGCGGGCAGGTACGCGGGCTCGCGGGCCAGGATCGCGCGGAACTCGGCATTCCCGACGAAGCGGCGATCGTTGCGCGTTATTGCGAGCTGCGCGGCATCGAGCCGATCCGCGACTGGCATTTCTACCTCGCATTCAGTTTCTTCCGGCTCGCGGCGATCGCGCAGGGCGTGAAGGCGCGCGCGCTGCAGGGCAACGCATCGAGCGAGCAGGCGCTGCGCGTCGGCGCGATGGCCGGGCGTCTCGCCGAGATGGCCGTCGGCGTGATCGACGCGCATCGCTGACCGCGCCGGGCACGACACCACATCAATGGAGGAGCACAGCAACATGGCAACGAATCTGTTCGACCTGACGGGCAAGATCGCACTGGTGACGGGCGCAAGCCGCGGCATCGGCGAGGAAATCGCGAAACTGCTCGCGGAGCAGGGCGCGCACGTGATCGTGTCGAGCCGCAAGCTCGACGACTGCCAGGCCGTGGCCGACGCGATCGTCGCGGCGGGCGGCCGCGCCGAAGCGCTGGCCTGCCACGTCGGGCGCCTGGAAGACATCGCCGCGACGTTCGAGCATATCCGCGGCAAGCACGGGCGGCTCGACATCCTCGTGAACAACGCGGCCGCGAACCCGTATTTCGGGCACATCCTCGATACCGATCTCGCCGCTTACGACAAGACGGTCGACGTGAACATCCGCGGCTACTTCTTCATGTCGGTCGAGGCCGGCAAGCTGATGAAGGAACACGGCGGCGGCGCGATCGTCAACACGGCGTCGGTGAATGCGCTGCAGCCGGGCGACCGGCAGGGCATCTACTCGATCACGAAGGCGGCCGTCGTCAACATGACGAAGGCGTTCGCGAAGGAATGCGGGCCGTTCGGCATCCGCGTGAACGCGCTGCTGCCGGGGCTCACGAAGACGAAGTTCGCGGGCGCGCTGTTCGCCGACAAGGACATCTACGAGACGTGGAAGGCGAAGATCCCGCTGCGCCGCCACGCGGAACCGCGCGAAATGGCCGGTACCGTGCTGTACCTCGTGTCGGACGCGGCGAGCTACACGAACGGCGAATGCATCGTCGTCGACGGCGGCCTGACGATCTGAGCGCGCGATGAAGATCGACAGCTACGCCGGGCAGGCCGTGATGATCACCGGCGCCGCGAGCGGCTTCGGCGCGTTGCTCGCGAGCGAGCTCGCCGCGATGGGCGCGCGGCTGGCGCTCGGCGACCTGAACGGCGAGGCGCTCGAACGCGTGGCCGCGCCGCTGCGCGCGGCCGGCGCCGACGTGATCGCGCGGCGCTGCGACGTGCGTGCCGAAGCGGACGTCATCGCGCTGGTGCATGCGGCGGCCGAGCGTTTCGGCCGGCTCGACGTGGGCATCAACAACGCGGGCATCGCACCGCCGATGAAGGCGCTGATCGACACCGACGAAGCCGATCTCGACCTGAGCTTCGCGGTGAACGCGAAGGGCGTGTTCTTCGGGATGAAGCACCAGATCCGCCAGATGCTCGCGCAGCGCGAAGGCGTGATCCTGAACGTCGCGTCGATGGCCGGGCTCGGCGGCGCGCCGAAGCTGGCCGCCTACGCGGCGTCGAAGCATGCGGTGGTCGGGCTCACGAAGACGGCGGCCATCGAATACGCGCGCCACGGCATTCGCGTGAATGCGGTGTGCCCGTTCTACAGCACGACGCCGATGGTCACCGACAGCGATATCGGCGACCGCCAGGATTTTCTCGCGCAGGGCTCGCCGATGAAGCGGCTCGGCCGGCCCGAGGAAATCGTCGCGACGATGCTGACGCTGTGCGCGAAGGAAAACACTTATCTGACCGGGCAGGCCGTCGCCGTCGACGGCGGTGTCTCGGCCTTCTGACGGAACCGAACGAACGGAATCGAGGAGTCGATCATGGACTTTGGCTACACCCCGAAAGTGGAAGAACTGCGCAGCCGCGTGCGCGCATTCATGGATGCACACATCGTGCCGCGCATCCGCCAATGGAACGAGGAAGTGCACGCGGGCCAGTATCCCGTGTCGTTCATGGAGGAATTGAAGGAGCGCGCGAAGGCGGAAGGGTTGTGGAACCTGTTCCTGCCGCACCTGAAGGACGACGAGCCCGGCACGGGCCTGACGAACCTCGAATACGCACCGCTCGCCGAGATCATGGGGCGCGTGGGCTGGGCGTCGGAAGTGTTCAACTGCAACGCGCCGGACACCGGCAACATGGAGCTGCTGCACATGTTCGCGACGCCCGGGCAGCGCGAGCAGTGGCTGAAGCCGCTGCTGCGCGGCGAGATCCGTTCGGCGTTCGCGATGACGGAGCCCGATGTCGCATCGTCGGATGCGACGAACATCACGACACGCATCGAGCGCGTGGGCGACGAGTACGTGATCAACGGCCGCAAGTGGTTCATCACCAACGCCGCGCATCCGAACTGCAAGATCTTCATCGTGATGGGCAAGACCGACCCCGAGGCCGAGTCGCACCGGCAGCAGAGCATGATTCTCGTGCCGCGCGACACGCCGGGCGTGACGGTCGTGCGCAACATCACGGTGGTCAATCACTACGCGCCGGAAGGGCATTGCGAGATCACGTTCGACAACGTGCGCGTGCCGGCGAGCAACCTGCTCGGCGAGGAAGGCAGCGGCTTCGCGCTCGCGCAGGCCCGCCTCGGGCCGGGCCGCATCCACCACTGCATGCGGTCGATCGGCGCGGCCGAGCTCGCGCTGGAGCTGATGGTCGACCGCGCGCAGTCGCGCGTCGCGTTCGGCAAGCCGCTGAACCGGCACGGCACGGTCGGCGAATGGATCGCGCGCTCGCGCATCGAGATCGAGCAGGCGCGCCTGCTCGTGCTGAAGGCCGCGTGGATGATCGACAAGGTCGGCGCGAAGGCCGCGCGCAAGGAAATCGCGATGATCAAGGCGCTGGTGCCGACCGTGTACGCGAACGTCTGCGATCGCGCGATGCAGGTGTTCGGCGCGGCGGGGTTGAGCCCCGATACGCCGCTCGCCGACCTCTGGACCTGGGGCCGCGCGCTGCGCTTCGCCGACGGCCCGGACGAGGTGCACCTGCAGGCGATCGCGCGGATGGAAATCAAGGACGGCGTGCCGGGTTCGACGGCGCCGTACCTGACACCGCCGCTGCGCGCCTGAGCGTCGCGCCGGGATGCGCAGGGCCGTGGACGAGCGGGTGGCGCACGCCGTAAGATGCCGGCAAGGAGATCCGGCGATGCGCCTTTCGAAGATTGACCTGAACCTGTTCGTCGTATTCGACGCGATCTACACCAAGCGCAACCTGACGCGCGCGGCCGAGGTGCTGAATCTCACGCAGCCGGCCGTCAGCAACGCGCTGGCGCGGCTGCGCAAGACCCTGAACGATCCGCTGTTCGTCAGCACGCCGGCCGGGATGATGCCGACGCCGCTGGCCGAGAACATCGTCGGCCGTGTGCGCGAGGCGATGCAGCTGCTCGATTCGAGCGCGCACGAAGGCGACGTGTTCGATCCGGCGTCGTCGACGCGCGTGTTCCGGATGAGCATGAGCGACCTGACCGAAGCGCTGCTGCTGCCCGCGCTCGGCGAACTGCTGCAGAAGCATGCGCCCGGCATGCACGTGCGCAGCTACACGATGGATCGCCGTGAAGTCGCGACCGCGCTCGCGAACGGCTCCGTCGACATCGCGATCGACGCGCCGCTGATCGGCGATCCGCACCTTCATCAGGCGCTGCTCGTGCGCGACCGCTATGCGTGCATGATCCGCGACGATCACCCGTTCAAGGGCGACACGCTCACCATGGACGACTACCTGTCGATGGGGCACATCCACGTGTCGAGCCGCCGCAAGGGCAGCGGGCACGTCGACGCGGAGCTGACGCGCCTCGGGTTGCGCCGCACCATCCAGATGCGCGTGCAGCACTACATGGTCGCGCCGCTGATCGCGATGCGCGGCGACCTGGCGCTGACGGCGCCGCTGCGGCTGCTGCAGCGGTATCCGGCGCGGATTCTCGAACTGCCGTTCGAGATGCCGGCGCTCGAATACTTCTGCTACTGGCATCGCAGCGCGGATCAGGATCAGGGCAGCCGGTGGCTGCGCGAGCAACTGGTGACGCTGATGGGCGGGATCGGCGAACCGCGGTGATGCGCACGCGGCGACGGTCAGCTTCGCAATGCCCGCGCCAGCACCTTCGCCACATGCACGGCCTGCGCTTGCGCGCCGTCCTGAATCTGATGCCGGCAACTCGTACCGTCCGCGACGACGATCGCGCCTTCCGCCCGCGCACGCACGGCCGGCAGCAGCGACAGTTCGGCCATGGCCTGCGATGCGGCGTAATGCTCGGCTTCATAGCCGAAGCTGCCGGCCATCCCGCAGCACGACGATTCGACCGGCGTTACCTTGAGCCCCGGAATCCAGCGCAGCACCGTCTGCACCGGCGTGAACGCGCCGAATGCCTTCTGATGGCAGTGGCCGTGCACGAGCGCTTCGTTCGCATCGATCGCGTGCAGCGGCAGCGACAACCGGCCGGCCTCGTGTTCGCGCACGAGAAACTCCTCGAACAGGAACGCGTGGCTCGCGAGCCGTGTGGCTTCGTCGCCGTAACCGTAGGCAAGAAACTCGTCGCGCATCGACAGCAGGCACGAAGGCTCCAGCCCGACGATCGCGACACCGCGTTCGAGGTACGGCCGCAGCGCATCGAGCGTGCGCCTGGCCTCGGACTTCGCTTCGTCGACGAGCCCGGCCGCGAGGAACGTGCGGCCGCAGCACAGTGGCCGCGCGCCTGCGCGCACGTTGAAATGCACGGTGTAGCCGGCCGCTTCGAGCACGGCCTGCGCGGCGCGCGCGTTGTCCGGTTCCTGGTAGTTGCTGAAGGAATCGACGAACAGCAGCACTTCGCGGGTGGCCGAGCCGGTTTGCGAGGGCGTTGATGTCCCCGTAACCGCACCCACATCCGCAAGAAACGGCCGCGCGAACCCGGGCAGCGCGCGCTGCGGCGCGAGGCCGATCCATCGCTTGATCGACGACGCGACGACCGGCACGCCATTGACGAGCGCGATCGCGCCGCGCATGCGCGCGGCCCACGGCGCATAACGCGGCAGATACGCGACGAGCCGTTCACGCAGCGTCGTGCCGTGCTTGCGGTTCCACGCGTGCCGCGCCTCGATCTTGAAGCGCGCCATGTCGACGCCCGTCGGACAATCGCGTTTGCAGCCCTTGCACGACACGCACAGGTCGAGCGCGGCCTTCACGTCGTCGCCGGCGAGGCCGTCGGCGCCGAGCTGGCCCGTCACCGCGAGCCGCAGCGTGTTCGCACGGCCGCGCGTCACGTGCTGTTCGTCGCGCGTCACGCGGTAGCTCGGGCACATCGTGCCCGCGTCGAACTTGCGGCAGTGGCCGTTGTTGTTGCACATCTCGACGGCCGACGCGAGCCCGTGCGTGATATCGGCGCCCGAGCCGGGGGCGGTTTCTTCGCCGGTCAGCGGATTGCGCGTGACGTTCCATGCCGACCAGTCGAGCGCGGGCCGCAGCGGCAGCGCCGCATAGCCGGGCGCGAAACGGAAATGCTCGCGTGCATCCATCTTCGGCGGATTGACGATCTTGTCGGGATTGAAGCGGTTGCCGGGATCGAACAGCTTCTTGATCTCCGCGAACGCCGCATTCAGGCGCGGGCCATACTGCCACGCGACCCATTCGCCGCGGCACAGCCCGTCGCCGTGTTCGCCCGAATACGCGCCCTTGTACTCGCGCACGAGTGCCGCCGCCTCTTCGGCGATCTCGCGCATGCGCGTCGCGCCGTCGCGCCGCATGTCGAGGATCGGCCGCACGTGCAGCGTGCCGACGCTCGCATGCGCGTACCACGTGCCTTCGGTCTCGTGCCTGTGGAAAACGTCGGTCAGGCGGCGCGTGTATTCGGCGAGGTGTTCGAGCGGCACCGCGCAATCCTCGATGAACGACACCGGCTTGCCGTCGCCCTTCATGCTCATCATGATGTTCAGCCCCGCCTTGCGCACCTCCCACAGCGCCTTCTGCGCGCCGGCGTCGGTCATCTTCACGACGCTGCCGGGCAGGCCGAGATCGGCCATCAGTTCGGCGAGCCGGTCGAGCTGCGCGTGTTGCGCGTCGCGCGATTCGCCCGCGAACTCGACGAGCAGGATCGCCTGCGGCTGGCCGACCAGCGCCCGTTCGATCACGGGCCGGAACGCCGGGTTTTCCATCGACAGGTCGATCATCGTGCGATCGACCAGCTCGACGGCCACCGGCTTCAGCTTCACGATGTGCTGCGCGGTGTCCATCGCCTGGTAGAAGGTCGGGAAGTTCACGACACCGAGCGTCTTGTGCGCGGGCAGCGGCGCGAGCTTCAGCGTGATCTGCCGGCTATGGGCGAGCGTGCCTTCCGAGCCGACGAGCAGGTGCGCGAGATTCGCGTGACCGTCGTCGGTATAGGCGCGCGGGTTCTGGCAGTCGAACAGGTCGAGGTTGTAGCCGGCCACGCGGCGCAGCACCTTCGGCACGCGCTCGACGATCTCGTCGCGCTCGCGCTTCGCGATGCGTTCGACGCCGTGCAGCAGCTCGAGTGTGCGGCGATCGGTGACGGGCTGTGCGAGCGAACCGAACCGGCATTCGCTGCCGTCGGCGAGGATCGCGTCGATCGCGAGCACGTTGTGCACCATGTTGCCGTACTCGATCGAGCGCGACCCGCACGAGTTGTTGCCGGCCATCCCGCCGATCGTGCATTGCGCGGCCGTCGACACGTCGACCGGAAACCACAGCCCGTGCGGTTTCAGCCACGCGTTCAGATGATCGAGCACGATGCCGGGCTCGACGGTGACGGTGCGCGCCTGCGCATCGAATGCGACGATCCGGTTCAGCCATTTGCTATTGTCGACGACGAGCGCCTCGCCGACCGTCTGCCCGCACTGGCTGGTGCCGGCGCCGCGCGCGAGCACGGGAATCTTGCGGTCGCGCGCGATGTCGAGTGCGATCCGCAGGTCGTCCTGGTCGCGCGGCACGACCACGCCGAGCGGCATGATCTGGTAGATCGACGCGTCGGTCGCATAACGACCGCGGCTCGCGCGATCGGCGTAGACGTCGCCGCGCATTTCACGGCGCAGCCGCTCGAACAGCGGCGACAGCGCGGCGCCTTGCGACGGCACGAGATGGACGGGGCGAACCAGCGAAGGCGAGACGGCGGATGTCATGGCGGCGGTCGGTATCGGATGGGAACGGATCGGGCGAGGATCGGATGAGGGATCAGGCGAGCGTGACGCTGACGGGCGGCAGCCCCGCGATGCGGCCGACGGCCGTGCCCGCGGCCCGCGGAAAATGCATGCCCGTGTACGAGCCGGTCGTGACGACGGTGTCGGCTGGCAGCGCGATGCCGCGCCGCGACGCGTGATTCACGAGCCACGGCAGCAGGCTGCGCGGGTCGCCGGCCGGGTTGGTGCCAGGTGCGGTGCCGGCGATGTCGTGCCCGTCGAACGTGAACGCCGGTGCCGGCGCGGCGAACGGGAAATCGGCGCGATAGCCGGTCATCTCGCCCAGCACGAGCGCACCGTGGTTCTGCAGGTCGGCGAGCTGGGCGGCAGGCGCGACGTCCGGCCACTCGCGGAAGCGGCTCGCGACGATCTCGATCGCGGCGCCCATCTGCGCGATACCGTCGAACACTTCGTCGTCGGCATAGGCGGGCGCACGCGGCGCGAAGTCGCGGCCGAAGCGAAACGCGATCTCCAGTTCGAGACCGAGCGGCCGGAACGCGCCGCGCGGCAGCGTGACGCCGCTCGCATGGCGGCAGTCGTCCGGCAGCGGTGCGCCCTGGATCGGCCCGTCGGGCCGTTTCGCGCCGACCTTCCACGCGCCGATCGCGGCGCGGCGCTCGGCGAGCAGTTGCGCCTGCACCGCATAGGCGGCGTCGGCATCGGCGGGGACGAGGGCTGAAGGCAGCGCGGCGAACGCGATGCCGTGTTGCCAGCCGGCGGCGAGCCGGACGGCGAGGTCGTGGGTAGCCTGGGTCATCGTTGCAGTCGGGGAAAGGGCGGGCGCCGCGGGCGGCAGCGCCCCGTTGGCATCAGGCCGGCGAGCGATTGGCGGCCGGTTGTTCGGCGGGGGCGTCGGCGAAGCGGCTTTCCGGCTGCATGCGGAACGCGAGCAGCACGCCCACGCCCATCAGCACCATGCTGCCGATGAACGGCAGCTCCCAGCTGCCGAAGCGGTCGATCACGAAGCCGGAGATCACGGGTGACAGGATCGCCGCGAGCGCGGAGCCGGAATTCATCATCCCGCTCGCGGTGCCCGAGTATTCCGGCGCGATGTCCATCGGCACGGCCCACATCGGGCCGATCGTCATTTCGGCGAAGAAGAAGCCGGCCGCGAGGCACGCCATCGACACGTACAGGTGATGCGTGAACAGCAGCGGCAACAGCGACAGCAGCGTGAGCAGCATGCAGATCGACACCATCCAGCTGCGTGCGCGCTTGAGGCTGCCGGTGCGCGCGAGGATGCGGTCGGTGACGATCCCGCCGAGCGTGTCGCCGATCACGCCCGCGAAGAACACCGCCGACGCGAACACGGCCGATTTCTTCAGGTCGAGGTCGTAGCTGTGCAGGAAATACTGCGGAATCCAGCTCAGGAACAGCCACAGCGTCCAGCCGTAGCAGAAGTACACGATCGTGACGGGCATCATCCGGCGGAACAACGGGCCCCAGGGCACGGCGGCGGGTTTCGGCTTCGGTTGCGGCAGCGCGTCGAGTTCGGCCTGCGTGATGCGCGGGTGGTCCTTCGGGTGTTCGGTATAGACGAGCGCCCACACCGCGACCCACACGATGCTGATCACGCCGCAGATGTAGAACGATTCGCGCCACCCGTACACGGCCATCACCGCGACGACGGCGGCCGGCGCGACCGCGTTGCCGACGCGCGAGAACGCATGCGTGATGCCCTGCGCGAAGCCGCGTTTCTCGCGCGGCACCCAGCGCGACATCGCCGACGTGGCCGCCGGGAACGTCGCGCCTTCGCCGAGCCCGAGCAGCAGGCGCGCGGCGAGCAGCGACGCGAGGCCGCCGGCCATCCCGGTGAGCAGCGTCGCGACGGCCCACAGCAGCCCGCAGGCGAGCAGCGTGCGGCGCGCGCCGAAGCGGTCGCTGACCCAGCCGCCGATGATCTGGAATACGAGATACGGATACGCGAACGCGGAGAACACGAGGCCGATCTCCGTCCTGTTCAGCCCGAATTCCTTGCCGAACCCGGCAGCGGCCGTGCTCACGTTCACGCGATCGAGGTACGTGATGAAGTACATCACGCACAGCATCACCAGCACGATGCCGGTCGCTCGGAACAGCTTCATGTTTTGTCTCCTGGATGTTGTCTGGCTGGCTGCCCGTGCCGGCGTCGAGGCCGGCATCGAGGTGGGTCGTGCCGATGAAGCGGGGCGGGCGCCGGCAGCGGCCGGTGCGTGTCGCGACGACCGCGCGCGGCCGCCCGTGAAACGGAAAGGGCGCGTCAGGCGGCGTGCGTGAAACGTGCGCGCCGCCCGCCGGCGCTCAGGCCGCCGCGCGCAGCGCGGGGGCGTGCGTGTTCGATGCGAGGGTGTCCATCGCCGCGACGACGCCGCTCGCGGCAACCGGCACGCCGGCGAGCTTCAGCCCCATCTCGCAGCCGGCGAGCGTGGCCATCAGCGTGAGGTCGTTGCAGTCGCCGAGATGGCCGATGCGGAACATCTTGCCGCGCATCTTGCCGAGCGCCTGCCCGAGCGACATGTCGAAGCGTTCGTAGATCAGCTTGCGCACGGCGTCCGCGTCGACGCCGTCGGGCATCATCACGCCGGTCAGCACGGGGCTGTAGACGGCCGGGTCCGCGCACTGGATCTCGAGGCCCCATGCGCGCACCGCGCGGCGCGTGGCTTCCGCGAGCCGCTGGTGGCGCGCGAACACGGCGTCGAGCCCTTCGCCGAGGATCATGTCGAGCGCTTCGGCGAGCCCGTACAGCAGGTTGGTGTTCGGCGTGTACGGCCAGTAGCCGTTCCTGTTCGCCTCGATGATCTCGTGCCAGCCCCAGAACGCGCGCGGCAGCGTCGCGTGCCCGCTCGCCGCGAGCGCCTTCGGCGACACCGCGTTGAAGCTGATGCCGGGCGGCAGCATCAGCCCTTTCTGCGAACCCGATACCGTCACGTCGACCCCCCATTCGTCGTGGCGGTAGTCGGCGGACGCGAGCCCCGAGATCGTGTCGACCATCAGCAGCGCCGGGTGGCCCGCCGCGTCGATCGCGCGGCGCACGGCCGCGATGTCGGAGGTGACGCCGGTGGAGGTTTCGTTGTGCACCACGCACACCGCCTTGATGGCGTGCGTGGTATCGGCGCGCAGGCGCGCCTCGATCATGTCGGGCTGCACGCCGCGGCGCCAGCCTTCGATGCCCGGCAGCCCGAGGAATTCGGGCTTCAGGCCGAGCGCGTCGGCCATCTTCTTCCACAGCGTCGCGAAGTGGCCGGTCTCGTACATCAGCACGGTGTCGCCGGCGCTCAGCGTGTTGGTCAGCGCGGCCTCCCATGCGCCGGTACCCGACGCCGGATAGATGATCACCGGCTGCGTGGTCTTGAAGATCTTCCTGATGCCGGCGAGCACCTTGAGGCCGAGCGCGCCGAATTCGGGGCCACGGTGGTCGATGGTCGGATAGCTCATCGCCCGCAGGATGCGGTCGGGTACCGGGCTCGGCCCCGGAATCTGCAGGAAATGGCGGCCGGACGGATGAAAGTCGAGTTGCAGCATGGTTGTTCTGTCTCCTTGGTTGCATTTTGAATTTTGCATGCAAAATACTTTAGCAGAGCGATCGCGGCAAACCCAAGAACTGATTTCGCCGAAAATGCCGGTGTTTACCCGGCGTTGGCGGGGAGATATTCGGGTCGGGCGAGTTGAAGTAGAATCGCGTGAAGCAAGAAGGAAGGATTTTGCATGCAAGATTTGAATGATCTGGAGCAAGCCGGCGGCGCGCCGGCACTGCCGAAACTGGAGCGGCAGCGGCTGCACGACACGGTCGTCGAGCACCTGCGCAAATTCATCGTCGAAGGCGTGCTCGCGCCGGGCATGCGGCTGAATGAGCGCGAGCTGTGCGAGACGCTCGGCATCTCGCGCACGCCGCTGCGCGAGGCGTTCAAGGTGCTGGCGGCCGAGGGGCTGCTGGTGCTGTCGCCGAATCGCGGCGCGAGCGTGTACCGGATGAGCGAATCGGAGATCCGCGAGACGTTCGAGCTGATGTCGGGGCTGGAGGCGTTTTCAGGCGAGCTGGCCTGCGAGCGCATCACGCAAGCGGAGCTCGCGGAGATCAAGGCGCTGCATTACTCGATGCTCGCGTGCCGGCTGCAGAACGACCTGCCCGGCTACTACAGCCGCAACCAGGAAATCCACGACCGCATCAACGAGGCCGCGCGCAACTCGGCGCTGCGCGCCACGTACCAGTCGATCAATCGCCGGATCATGTCGATGCGGTTCCGCTCGAACCAGCACGTCGAGAAATGGGATCGCGCGGTGCACGATCACGAGGAGATGATCAAGGCGCTGGAGGCGCGCGACGGCAAGGCGCTCGCGGCGATCCTGCGGCGGCATCTGCTGGAGAAGCGCGACGCGGTGTTGTTGCAGCAGGGGGAGGCAGCGCCGCACACCGGCCACGAACCGGCGTAACGCCGACGGTCCGGGCGCCGGGACACACGCCGGGACGCCGGATGCGGCCCGGTGTCATGCGTGACGCTCGCCGTCGAGTCGACTCGACGAGCGTCCTCTCCCGAAGTCCCGAACGGATGGTCGCGACGGCCTCTTTTCGACAGTTGCGGCGCCGTATTCCGTCGGTAGAATCGGCACTTCCCAACCGGAGTGCCTCGCATGGACTCTCACGCCCCGAACCGCGGCGCGCTGGCGCCCCTCGTCTACCACGAAGCCGTAGCGGATTATTTGTGCCGGCATGAGCCGGACGTCTGGCGCTGGACCGGCGAGCGCGAAACGTACACCGAACAGCTCGAATCGCTGCGCGCGTCGCTGTTGCGCGAAACCTACCGGATCGACGCCGACGCGCACGGCGATGTCCATGCCGCATTGGCACTGGCCATGGAGCGACTCGGTATCGTCGATATACCGGCCACGCTCTACCAGTCGCCGGGCAACCAGATGAATGCGTCGCTCGTTTTCGTGCCGGGCGAGATCCACATCCTGTTGCAAGGATCCGTACTGGAGCGATTGTCTTCGCAGGAACTGCTGGCGATCCTCGGGCACGAACTCGCGCACCATCTGCTGTGGTCGCGCGCCGACGGCCGCTTCCTGACGGCGGACCGGATTCTCAACGACGCGGTGGCCAACCCGGCCGGAGCCGACAGTCATCGCGAGACTTTTCGGCGTTACGCGCTGCATACCGAACTCTTCGCGGATCGGGGCGGCGCCATCGCGGCCGGCGCGGTGGCGCCCGCCGTATCGACGCTCGTGAAGGTGCAGACGGGTATCAGCACGGTCGATGCCGCCGCGTATCTGCGTCAGGCCGCTGAAATCGAATCGAACGAGTCCGGCGCCAGTGCCGCATTGAGCCATCCCGAGACCTTCATCCGCGCACGTGCGCTTGCTCTGTGGTGGGACGGCGAGGCCGGTCTCGACGACTGGATCGACGCGCGCCTGCACGGCCCGCTTTCGCTCGAGCGTCTCGACCTGCCCGGCCAGGCGCGTCTGCAGGCGCTGACGCGCGGGTTCATTGCGCACTATCTCGACGGCGCGTCGCTGGCGAGCGACGCCGTGCTGGCCCAGGTGCGCATGCTGTTTCCGGACTGGTGTGACGACGAGCCCGTCGTCGGCCCCGACGCATTCGCGGCGGCAGGCGTCGACGACAGTGTGCGCGGCTATCTCAACGCGCTGATGATGGATCTTGCACTGGCGGACCCCGATCAGCGCGACGTGGCGTTGCTGCGCGCCGGGCAGGTCGCCCGGTCGCTCGGCAGCCTCGACGCACTGCAACTCAACCTTCGGCGCGACGCGGGCCTCGGCAAGCGCGATCTCGAACGCTACAAGCGGCAACTGACCGGGGAGAAGGACGCATGAACGACACGATCGACGACGGTGCGCCGCGCACGCTGCGCACACTGATCGCCGCGCAGGCCGGCGCGGCACTGCCGACCGACGACGTACTCGTGCTGGTGCTGCCGCTGTTCGGACAGGTGGCCGCGCTGCATGCTCGGGGCAAGGTGGCCCGGCTCGACGCCGACAGCATCGTGATCGGCGAAGAGGGCGGGCTGGCGCTGCGACACCCCGAGGGCGAAACGCCGCAGATGGACATCGGCGCCGTGCATCGCGTGCAGCCGCACCCTGCTTCGGGCCTGAACATCGTCGGCGCGCTGCGGCTGGAACACACACCGGATGGCCGCCACGATCAGACCGACCTCGCGCTGCAGACGGATGCGGCAGCCCCCATCGAGCGCCCCGTCTATTTGCCCGGGTATGCGAGCTGGGAGCGATCGCTCGGCCATCATGACGAGATCACAGACGTTTTCCTGCTGGGCATGGTGCTCGCCAGCCTCGCATGCGGGTTGAACTTCGAGACCGGGAGCGACCTGAACGGGTTCGTCGCGCATCGGCGCAATCTGTTCGTGCTTCACGAACGGCTGCATCCGATCGTCGCTGCGGTGATCGTCGAGATGACCGAAGTGAATCGCCACGACCGCGCGACCGATGTGGCGGCGCTCGCGATGCGCCTGCGCACGTGGCGCGAGCAACCGCTCGGCCTCGACGTCGAGCGCGCGCTGGCGGGGACGACCGGCGCGGCATCGCGTCGCGGCGCCGTGCTGACGCATCTGCGCGACCGCCTGTTCGATTTGTCGCGTCGCAACCGGCTGCTGCATTTCCGCCCGACCGCCGCGACCGTCAACCTGACCGTGGCCAGCGTGCCGTTGATGCTGCAGATCGAAAGCGTGCGTCCGGAACACATCTGCACGTGGGGCGGACCGTTCGCGGCCGACCTGGTGGCCGGCAAGGCCGTGCCGCTGCAGCAATGGCTGCGCTTCGACGACCAGCCCTACTTGCCGGCGTCGCTGGACCGGCTGATTGCCGATACGCGCCGCGAACGTGCGGAGTTCGGCTTCAGCAACCTGCGTCTCGTGGTCGCGTTCCTGCGTTGGCACAATCTGAAAGAGACACCCGACGAACGCATCGTGTCGCCGCTGCTCTGGTTGCCGGTCGAACTCGTCAAGCGCAAGGGCGTGCGCGATCAGTACGTGATCCAGTGCACGGGCGGCGACGCCGAATTCAATCCGGTGTTGCGGCACCACCTGAGTCAGCTCTACGACATCCGGCTGCCCGAGACGGTCGATCTGGGCAAGATCACGCTGGCCGAGATTCACGCGGATATCCTCGCGCAGATCCGGCGCTCCGAACCGGCGGTCGAGCTACGGCTCGTCGACAAGGCGTCCGTTCGGCTGGTGCGTCAGAAGGCGCTGCAGCGCATGCAGCAGTACCGGCGCCGCAAGCCCGCGGCGCGCGCGGGCGAGTCGCGCGGCAGCCGGCTGCCGTCGTTCAGCTACAGCCAGGATGACTATCGCCCGCTCGGCCGCGCGCTGTTCGAGGAATGGGTGCGGCCGAGCGAGCTGCCGCAGCGCTTCGAGGCGGGTGCCGCACCGGGTGCCAGCCTGCGTCGTCCGCAGATGGCGGACACGGCGGCCGAGCGCGTCGACGAGCGGCAAGGTTACGTGCTGCAGGAGGCGGAGGGCCATCGCTATGCGTGGGATCTCGACCTGACGCAGGTCACGCTGGCCAACTTCAACTACCGGAAGATGTCGCTGGTGCGCGATTACGCGCAACTGCTGGATGAAACCGGCGCGAACCCTGCGTTCGACAGGGTGTTCTCGATCGAGCCGCGCGAGGTGGAAACGATCGCCCCTGCTCCGCTGCCGGCGGGAGAACAGTGGAACGTGGTGGCGTCCGATGCGACCCAGAATGCGTCGGTGAGTCTGGCTCGCAGCCAGCGCAGCTTCATCATTCAAGGGCCGCCCGGCACGGGCAAGTCACAGACCATCACCAACCTCATCGCGGATTACGCGGGGCGCGGCAAGCGCGTGCTGTTCGTGTGCGAGAAGCGCGCGGCGCTGGACGTGGTGTTCCATCGGCTCAAGCAGAGCGGGCTGGACGCACTGTGTTGCCTGATCCACGATTCTCAGACCGACAAGAGGGCGTTCATTGCCGATCTGAAGACCTGTTACGAGCGCTGGATCGCGCAATCGCACGACAGCGAATCGTTGCACGCACGGCGGGCGGCACTGATCGATGCGCTCGACCTGCACCAGCAGCGCATCGACGCGTTCGAAGCGGCGATGGCCGCGGCGCCCGACGCGCTGGGTGCGAGCGTACGCACACTGTTGCGCCGTCTGGTCGCGCTGCCGGTCGCACCGGAAGCGGGTTTCGCGTTGCGCGAGCGATTGCCGGCGCTCGCTGTCTGGGATCGGCATGGCGAGCTGACCCAGCGCGTGCATCGCGCGATGCGCGAACGGTTCGGCGCGGACAGTCTCGCTTCGCAACCGTTCGCACGGCTGTCGGCAGGGCTGCTGGCCGACGAACGCGCATTCGGACGGGCCGAGCAGCTGTGCCGGGACGCCGACGCGCTGTTCGACGCGCTCGATCCGGTGCTCGACAACACGGCGGCGTCGATCGGACACGAAACCGCACTGGCGCGCGCCCGCACGATCGCGACCGACTGCCAGTGGCTGGTCGACACCGGCCTCGCCGCGCACCTCGACGTGCTCGACCCGGCATCGTCCGCTCAGGCGGCGCTGCGCGACGACCGCGACGCACTGGCTGCACATGCCGACGCGCTGACGGCCGCGCAGGCCGAGACCGTGCACTGGCGAGACAAGCTGTCGCCGGGCGATACGGCGTCCGCCCTGGCGCTCGCGCGCCGGTTCGAGACGTCGGCGCTGCGATGGCTGCAGCCGGCATGGTGGCGGCTGCGCGGCGAACTCCGGCGTCGCTACGACTTCGGGCAGCATGCGGTGCATCCTGGTTACGTCAAGGTCCTGGAGCAGCTGGCCGCGGAGCAGGCGGCCGCCGCTGCGCTCGACTCGGCCGATGTCGAATGCCGCAAGCGCTACGGCGTGAGCGAAATGGGCGCCTTCCTGCGCGCGTTGGCCGAGCTGGAAGCACGTCTGGCATCGGACGATGATTTGCGCGAACGGATCGCTCATCTGCGCCGGGCCGTCGATCCGCTTGCTGCCGCACGTGTCGAGGCCGGCGCCCGCGAGGCGCTTGACAAGCTGGCGGGGCGCATCCGCGAGAACCTCGTGATGAGCGACGACGCGTCGCTGGGCGATATCGCCGAATCGCTGCGCGATCTGCGGGAAGGCCTGGACGACTTGCCCGACCTGTTGCCGCTGTTGCGCGCGGTGCACGCGGCCGATCCCGCGTATGCGGCCACGCTTCAGTCCGTCGATCATGCGCCTGCCGAGCTGGAGGCGCTGATTGCCGACGAGGCGTTGCGCCGGCTCGAGCGCGAGAACCCGGTGCTCGCGCGGTTTGGCGGTGCGGCGCTTGCCCAGGCCGCGCGCGCCGCCGCCCGGATTCAGCGCGAACTGCTGGCCGTGAACGCGCAGGTGGTGAGCTCGACGTTGCACCGGCAGTTCGCCGAGCACGTACGACAGTCTTCGTTGTCGGCCACGCAGCTCGATGCGGACGGCAAGACCTTCAAGAAGCGCTACGCGACCGGCCGGCGCGAGCTCGAACACGAATTCGGCAAGAGCATGCGGCACCGCTCGATTCGCGATCTCGCCGACGACGAAACGGGCATGGTCGTCAACGACCTGAAGCCGATCTGGCTGATGAGCCCGCTCTCCGTGTCGGATACGCTGCCGCTGTCGCCCGACCTGTTCGACGTGGTGATCTTCGACGAGGCCAGCCAGATTCCCACCGAGGAATCCGTACCGGCGCTCAGCCGCGCCCGGCAGGTCGTGGTCGTGGGCGACGAAATGCAGCTGCCGCCCACGAGTTTCTTCACGGCGGCGGGCGCGGAAGGCGAGGACGAGATCGTGATCGAGGAAGAGGGCGAGCGCATCGCAATCAGTCTCGACTCCGACAGCCTGCTGAATCAGGCGGCGCGCAATTTGCCCGCGACGCTGCTCGCATGGCACTACCGCAGCCGACACGAAGCGTTGATCAGCTTTTCCAATGCGGCGTTCTACGATGGCCGCCTCGTCACGATTCCCGATCGCGTGCTCGAGCAAAACGAGGACGGCGTGCAGTCGTTGCGATCGGATCAGGACGATGCAGGCGTCGTCGGTGCCGATGCGCTGCTGGCGCGGCCGATCAGTTTTCACCGGCTCGACGACGGCGTATACGTCGAGCGCGGAAACGTGCCCGAAGCGCGCTATATCGCGCGGGTCGTGCGCGAGCTCCTGCGCCGGGAGGGCGGCCTGAGCCTGGGTATCGTCGCGTTCTCCGAGGCGCAGCAGAGCGCGATCGAAGCGGCGCTGGAGGCGCTGGCTGCCGAGGACGCCGACTTTGCCGCGCGACTCGAGCGCGAGTACGTGCGCGAAGACGACGACCAGTTCAATGGCCTGTTCGTCAAGAACCTGGAAAACGTCCAGGGTGACGAGCGCGACGTGATCATCCTCAGCATCTGTTACGCACCGGGTCCCGACGGCAGGATGCTGATGAATTTCGGGCCGATCAACCAGCGCGGGGGAGAGAAGCGCCTCAATGTCATCTTTAGCCGCGCGAGGCATCGGATGGCCGTGGTGTCGACGATCCAAGCCGACGCGATCACCAACGTGCACAACGATGGCGCGGCCGCGTTGCGAGCGTTCCTGCAGTTTGCCCAGGCCAGTGCCACGGGCCAGTTCGATCGTGCGCAGGCGGTGCTCGGTGCGTTGAATCAGGGCGCGCGCGATGCCTTCACGCGGCGGACCTCGCCCGACGCCATTCGCGACGCACTGGCCGACGCGCTGCGCGCACGCGGCCATCGGGTCGACGTCGACGTCGGTCGATCGCAATTCCGCTGCGACCTGGCGATCGTCGATGCGACGAAGCAGGGCTATTCGCTGGCGATCCTGCTCGACAACCCGTCCAGCATCGTGGCCGATACCGCGGAGCGCTACGTGTTCCGGACCGGCATTCTGCGCGCATTCGGCTGGCGTGTGCTCGACATTCCCGGAAAGGACTGGCTGGATGACTCGGCGGGGGTGCTTGCACGCATCGAGGCGATGCTCGCGGACGGGGAAGATCGCGCGCTGGACCAGGAAATCGAGCTCCCGGTGTTTCCCGTCCGGACCCCGGCCCGGGAGGCCGCCGCGGTCGACGAGGAAGCGGTGGCAGCGGCCAGTGCGCCGACGGAGCGGGTGCGGTCGCTGCGATACATGCAGGGCGCGTCCAGCAAGTTCTGGCGCGCCAGCCTGCGCGGTACCGAGTTGAGCGTGACGTACGGTCGTATCGGCACGAACGGGCAAGTCAACCTGAAGCAATTCGAAAGCGTCGAACGCGCGCGCCGCGAAATGGACAAGCTGGTGGCGGAGAAACTGCGCAAGGGTTATGTCGAAGACCCGGCCGGGTGACAGCCGGCGCACGCTCGCAGGGCACGAGTGGCCGTCTGACCCGGCCGAATGAGGCGGCGCGGCCCCGCGGCAGGCCGCGCCGCTACATCGCCGCCCGCTGCCCCTCTCTCGGCCCGTGCCCCGTCCACCGCTTGAACGCGCGCCGGAAGTTGTGCGCGTCGCTGAACCCGACTTCGTGTGCAACATCCTCGATCGACAGCCGCGGATTGCTCAGCAGCGTGAATGCGCGCTTGCGGCGGATCGTGTCGATCACCGTCTGGTACGACACGCCCTGGTCGGCGAGCCGCCGTCGCAGCGTGCGCTCGCTCATGCACAGCTGCGCGGCGATCTCGGCGAGCGACGGCGCATGCCGCAGGTCGCGCCGCATGATCCGTTCGATCGATTCGAGAAATTCGGTGCCTTCGGGTTCGGGCGGCAGCGCGTCCTGCAGGAATTCGAGCACCTGGCGATGCGCGAGCGGATCGTGGGTCGCGATCGGGCGGTTGCCGAGCGCGGCGTCGCACGAAAACAGGTTCTGCTCCTGTTCGAACCGCACCGGGCACGGGAACACGCGGGCGTATTGCTCCGCATAGGCCGGCGGCGGGTAGCTGAGATCGACGACCTTCGGCTGGAACGCGGGGCCGACGAGCGAGCGCCCGATCTTCATGAAGCTGCCGAACGCCTCCTCGACGAGGAACGCCTCGATGTCGGGCTCGAGGAAGACGTTGGTCGCGCGGACCGACAGCGTGCGCGCATCCGACATCACGTCGAAGCGCATCAGCGGCCCCGTGTGGCGCTGCAGCCCGATACCGGTCACGATCGCGTCCTTCAGCGTCGGGCTCGTCAGCATCGCATAGCCGACCAGCCCGATCGACGCGATCGTCTCGCTCGTGCCGAGTTCGAGGCCGAGCGCCCGCCCCGGCGCCATCTCGAGCGCGCGGCGGATCATCGTGCTCGCCTGGCGCAATGAAATCCGGCACGACGGATTCGACAGGTCGGCGACGTCGAAGCCGAGCCCGAGGCACAGCCGCGTGGGGTCGATGCCCAGTTCCTTGCTTGTCTCCGCGAGGCACCGCAACAGATGGACCGGCAGATTCGCCGTCGTATAACGGTCGGTATCGTCCATGGATGCTCCGTATTTTTTTCCATGGATTGTACTCGTCCCGCCCGGCCGGAGACCCGGTGCCGCCCCGGCCGCGATCGCCCACATCCCGCGCGGCCCCGCTTCAGAAGTAGTGACGCAGGCCGACCGTCGCGCCGAGCTGCGTGGTGCTGGTGCTCGGCGCCTGCCCGTTTACGCCGACCAATTGCGCGCCGACCAGCCCGCCGCGGTAGATCGCGTAGTCGACTTCCGCATAGAGCATGCTGCGCTTCGACAGGCTGTAGCCGGCGATCACCTGGAACTGCCGCGCACGGCCGTCGAAATCCGCCGTATAGCCGGACTGCTGCGTCCACCACGCGTTGACGGCCGCCGTGAACGCCGACGTGAAGCGGTAGGTGAGCCCCGCGAGCGCCATCTTGCGGCGGCGGAACCCGCCGGGCACGGTCGGGTCGACGACCTGCGCGGGCGAGATGATCCCGAGCCCCGCCAGATCGGTCGGGCTGAACGGGCCGTTCTCGAACGACGTGAAGTCGTTGTCGCGTGCGTTCTCGATGTAGCCGGCGTTGACGGTCGCGTTGCCGATCGTCACCGAGCCGCCGCCCGTGTAGATGTCGAATTTCCCGTGCGTGACGTCGTCCCAGCTGCGCATGAACGATGCGCCGACCGTGAACGGCCCCTTGTCCGGCGCATATGCGGCGGCCGCGCCGAGCTGGCCGCCGCGCACGCCGCCGCCCGCGTGGCCGCCCGGCGCGTATTGCGCGAGCAGGTAGAAGCTGCCGAGCTGCGCGCCGTACTGGATCATGTTGCTGGTGCGCGCGCCCGCGAGCATCGTCTGCTCCGGCTTGAACAGGTTGAAGTACGGGTCCTGCGGGCCGGCCCACAGGTTCGAGCCGAAGGTCAGCGACGCCATCTCGAACGGCACGTTGTACTGGCGCCCGAGCGAGAGCTGGCCAAGCGAAGTGGACGTCAGCCCCACGTACGCGACCTGGAAGAAATTCGGCGAGCCGGCCGGCACGATGGCGCCGCTGTTGGGGCCGAAGTGGCTTTCGACGTTGAACTGCGCGGACAACCCGCCGCCCAGATCCTCATTGCCCTTGAGGCCCCAGTAGCTTTCCGTCAGGCCGCCCCCGTCGGCCATCGAGATCTTGCGGCCCGTCGACACCGGCGTGCCGTCGGCGCCGTAGGACACGCCGTGCGTTTCGTAGCGGATGCCCGCATCGATCACGCCGTACAGCGTCACGTTGCCTTGCGCGTGCGCACCGGTACCGGCCAGGACCATCATCGCGCAGCACGCGGCGCGAACGCTATCGTGACGATTCATTCTTCTGGACTCCGCATCGAACTGGGGACGGACGGCTCGCGCCGCCGGGAACGACTGTAGAAAGCCAAATTTGCGCGGGCCAAGGCCGCGGCGGCCATTCTCGTGGTGCGTCGCGGCCACGGCATGGCGCACTGCGGTCAGGGCGCCGCGCCGGCCACGGCAGCGGGTGCCGCGCGGCGCAGCGCCAGCCGCACGAACGGGGCGGCGGCCAGCACGGCCACGCACAGCACGTGTGCGACGCGCGTGCCGCCGAAGCGGCCGAGCAGCGCGCCCGACAGCGCGGTGCCGATGCCGGCCGCGAAGAACGTGATGACGAGCGTGCGCGCGACCAGCGAGCCGTCCGGGTCGACGTCGGACAGCATGCCGGTGAGGAACGGCACGATCACGAAGAACGCACTGTTCAGCACGAACTGGCTCAGGAAGTACGCGCTGCCGCCGCGCGCGCCGAAGAACCATTCGATCGACGCGATCATCGTGAGCTGCGCGGCCCAGATCAGCGCGAGGCGGTGCCGGTGGCTGGCCGGATGCGACGGAATCGCCGCGCCGACGAAGCCGAGCAGGGACGACACCGACAGCCGCACGCCGATCGTCGTGGGCGACAGCCCGGCACGCTCGCCGACGAAGCCGGCGATCGCCCATTGCGACGCCTGCACGCCGTAGACGAGCGCCGTCACGACCCAGATCGCGATCACCGGCCGCCACGGCAGCGTGCCGGCGCGCAAGCGGGCCTGCGCGGGCGCGCTCGCGAACGCGTCGATGCCGCGGATCGCGGGCGCCAGCACAGCGACGACGGCGGCCAGCAGCGCGAACACCCAGCGCCCGAGCCACGCGGCCGGCAGCGCGGAGATCAGCACGAGGATGCCGCCGTTGACTATGCCCGCGAGCAGGTTGATTTGCCCCCACAGGCGGTCGGTCGATGCGCGCTGCGACACGCCGGACGCGACGACGACGAACAGCATGCCCTCGAACAGCCCCGTCATCCCGCGTGCGAGCGCCGCCGACACGATGCCGGGCGCGACCGCGCCGAGGGCCTGGCCGGCGATCGTGCCGATCAGGCCCGCCAGCGTGAACGGCCGCGCGGCGCGCGCGATCCGGTGCGACAGCAGCGCGCAACTGATCGCGATGCCGAGGATCTCGGCGCTGACGAGCGCGGTCGCGGTGCCTTCGTCGAGCCGGAAGCGCGTCATCACCGCCGCGACGAGGAACGGCGACAGGATCAGGCCGTTGGTGGCGGCCGCGAACGCGAGCGCAAGGCGGACGACGGCGCCGGTCGACGGATCGGGACGCGACTGCGCGGCCGCGTGCGGCGTGGCTGTGCTCATGAGGCCTCCTGGCTGGATCGCGGCCGGTCTTGCGCGACGCCGGCCGTTTCGTGCATCGGGTGTATCCCCCGGCGGGCCGGCGTGGCGCGAGCGGTGGCGCTTGCGTTTGCGCCTGCGCTTTGCGGCAGGCCGAACAGCGTACGCAGGTACGGCGTCAGGAAGCGGCCGTGCGGGTCCATCCGCTCGCGCAGCGCGAGGAAATCGTCCCAGTGCGGGTAGCACGCCGCCAGCTCGGCGGCCTTCATCGCATGCACCTTGCCCCAGTGCGGCCGCCCGCCGTGATTGCGGCAGATGGCCTGCACGCCCGAGAAATACGCGTCGAACGGCATCCCGCGATACTGGTGCGCCGAGATGCGTACGCTGTCGCGCCCGTAGTCGGGGCTCAGCCAGATGTCGTCGCCGCGCACCCAGCGGTATTCGAGCGGGAACATCAGCGGGAAGCTGCGGCGCGCGATGAATGCGCGGATTTCGCGCAGCGCGTCGGCGCCGCGGTCGGCCGGCACCGACCACTCCATTTCGTTGAAGCGCACGCGGCGCACCGTCGACAGCATCGCGTAGCTCGCATCCACGTGCCGGCCGGCCGACACGGTCGATGCGCACAGCCGGCTCAACGGCGGGCACAGCGCCGGCACGCGCCGGCCGAGCCCGCACAGCGCGCCGAACACCGTGTTCTCGAGGAACGACTCGGACGCGCGGCTCGCCCAGTGCACTGCGTCGGCCGGCTCGTCGGTCATGTCCCACGCCTTGGTCAGCACGGTGTCCGTGTGCGGGAACCAGTAGAACTCGAACGAGCGATGCCTGGCGATCAGCGTGTCCGCCTGAGCGAGGCAATCGTCGAGCCGCATGCCGCCGCGCTCGAGGCGCAGCTTGAACGCGGGCACGAGGCGCAGGCCGATCTCGGTCAGCACGCCGAGCGCGCCGAGCCCGATCCGGCCGCCGGCGAACAGCTCGGGATGCGTGTCGGCGCTCGCGCGAATCTCGCTGCCGTCCGCGCACATGAAGGTCAGGCTGTCGATCTGCGTCGCCAGGTTGCCGAGCGTGATGCCGGTGCCGTGCGTGCCGGTGCTGGTCGCGCCGGCGATCGACTGCACGTTGATGTCGCCGAGGTTCTCCATCGCGAGGCCGTGCGCGGCGAGCGCCGGGCCCAGCGCCCACAGCCGCGTGCCGGCATGCACGCGCGCGACGCGCCGGTCGCGGTCGACGTCGATCACGCCCTGCATCGCGTCGAGCGACAGGATCACGTCGTCGGTCTGCACGAGCGGCGAGAACGAGTGCCCGGCGCCGGCCGCGCGCACGGTGGCGCCGGCTGACGCCGCTTCGCGCAGCACCGCTGCGAGCGCGGCGTGCGACGCGGGCGTCGACACGGTTGCATCAGGACTGCAGACATATCCCGACCAGTTACGCCACATGGCATTGTCTCCGTGGTTGTCGATCGAATGAGGTGAACGGTTTGAGCGACGGGCTGCGCGGCCCGCTAGAAAAAGCTCTTGCCTTCGCCGCGATAGGTGGGCGCCTCGCCGACCACGCGGCCGCCGCGGATCAGCAGCAGCGTGTTGAAGCGTTCGCACAGTTCGCCGGCCTTCGCGTGGCGGAACAGGATCGGATCGCCGATCGCCGGTGCGACGCCGCGCGGCACGCGCACGGGCGTCTGCACCTCGCCCGCGCCTTCGTTGTCGATCAGCGTGCAGCCGGCCGGCAGCCACGGGCGGGGCAGCCGGCTCTTGCCGGCCGGGCCCGACGCGATATAGCCGCCGCCCGAGCAGGTCACGATGCCCGGCTGCGGAATCCGCACGACCGGCAGCGCGAAGCCGGCGGCGGGTTGCGCATGAAACGCCGCATAGTGATCGAACAGCGCCGGCGCGTAGAGGCCGGAGCCGGCGGCGAGCTCGGTGACCGACGCGTCGCCCAGCGTGCTTTCGAAGCTGCCGGTGCCGCCGCCGTTCACGAAGCGCAACGTGTGGCCCGCCGCCGCGAGCGCCTGCACGGCCGCGTGGCGGCGCGCGTTGATCTCGCGCGCCGAGCGGCGCTTCAGGTGGCGCACCAGCGCGTTGCGCGCGCCGCTGCCCGGCTCCGTGTCGGCCACGCCGGCGATCTGTCCTTCGTAACCCATCAGCCCGTCGAGCCGCACGTGCTGCCGCTCGCCGATGCGGTTCGCGAGGGCGAGTGCAGCGGCCACGTCGCGCACCGGCGAGCGGTACATGCCGAAATACAGGCCCGGATACGCGGACGACATGTCGAGATCGATCGCGAGCGGGATCGTCACGCTTTCCGCGCGTGCGAGGCGGTCGATCGCGTCGACCTGGGCGGCATCGTCGACCATCAGCGTGATCGAGCGGCCCCGCCCGAGCTGCGGGGCCACCGCGCGAAGGTCGTCGGCCTCGACGGTCGGATAGGCGACGACGATGTCGTCGAACCCGCCGTCCGCAAGCCACGCGGCTTCCGCGGCCGAATAGCACAGCAGCCCCTGCATGAACGGGCCGGCGGCGAGCACCGCGCCGATCAGTTCGCGCGAGCGTACCGATTTCGTCGCGAGTCGGATCGGCAGGCCGCGCGCGCGGCGCTTCAGGTCGGTGAGGTTCGCGTCGAGGCAGTCGAGATCGACGAATGCGGCGGGAAGGCGGCGGCCCGCGAGCGCGTCGCGGTAGGTCGGATAGTCGTGGACGGCGGCGGGTGCGCGATGCGGAAGGTCTGCACGGCTCATGGAACGGGCTCGGCTGGGGTGGGGTGTGTGCCGCGCCGACCGTTCGGCGCGTGTCGGAAACCAGCATAGGGCCGGCCAAAATGACGACCAAGCGCTCAGCGGGTCGTTCGGCGGGTCTTATCCGGCCATCCGTATCGGCCACGCGCAAGCGTGAGCGTCGCGCCCCGTGAAGGTGGATCGCTGCTTGCTTGGTGTCGCGGCGCACATCGCGTGTGCCGGCGCGAACCGCCGCCGGACGGGCACGACGCTCGACATCACGCGCGTGCCGATGCGACAACGAAATGCGTTTCAAACGTCTTGCCGGCCATCGCCGCTGCGCGCAGGTTTAGTGCCCGCGTTCTAGTGCCGCTTTTGACTGCATGCCGGATTCGACCTAGAACCTACTCGCGGATGCACCGGCGAAGAACGGCATGACGTGACGAGGAGGCGACGTGAAGAAGAACAGGGCACTCTGGCGGCGCACGGGCGCGATCGCGGCGATCGGCGTGGCCGCCGTCGCGATCTGGCGATACGAAGCGGCGACACCGGCGCAAGCCGCGTCGTCCGGCACGCCGGTCGCGACGGCGGGCACGCGGTCCGGCGCGGCCGATACGTTCGGTACCGGCACCGGCGCCGCGACACCGGGCCCCGAGGAGCGACGGCTCGACGTCGACGCGCTGCGCCGCAGCCTTGCCGGGCGCCCCGATGCGGACGCGGAAGTGAAGCGCATCGTCGCATTCGCGCGCTTCCGCGACGAGGTCGCCGCTTACGGCGATCGCCGCAACAGCCTGCCGCCAACCGAGCGCGACGCGCTCGCGCGCCGGATTCTCGACGAACTTCCCGACCACGTCGCGCGCAACGAGATCGTGCCCGTGCAGGCCGAAGCGCTGAGCGCGGCGCTGCTGACCGACACCGAAGCCGACCCGGCGACGCGCGGCGCGGCGATCCGGTCGATGCGCGCGCAATGGGACACCTATGCGCAGCGGACGGTCGGCCCGTCGCCGGCGCAGGACCCGCGCTATCTCTCGTACGAACAGCAGAGCCGCGACGTCGTCCGGCAGGTTCAGGCGAGCATTCCCGATCCCGACCAGCAGCAAGCCGTCATCGCGCAACGCCTGCAGGCGCTGCGCGTCCAGCTGTTCGACGGCGCTTCACCGTCCGGCGTGCACTGAGCGCCGAATCCGCGCGGCCGGGGCGGCGCCCGGCGGCCGCGTCATGTCCATCGACAAGGAGGGGAGATGTCCACAGCACGATGCCTGCTGAGCGCGGCCGTTGCCGCGCTGCTCGGTTGCGCGGCACTGAACGGTCACGCGGCCGATACGACGATGCCGGATCCGTCGGTTCCTTATTATTCGTGGTACGAAGTGACGTTGCCGGAGAGCACCGGTGCATCGTGCGGCAACGGCACGCCGATGCGCTTCTACATCAATCGCGCGCAGTCGGACAACCTGCTGTACATGATGGAGCCGGGCGGCGCGTGCTGGGACTACGGCACCTGCACGCAGACGTCGACCGGTGCCGAGGCCGGCCTCGGCGGCTTCAACCCGGACGGCATCCCGCACAACTACATGAACGGCACCGCGAACGAGAGCCTGCTGTCGTCGTTCCTGTCGCCGCTGCTGACGCGCATGGATCTCGCGCACATTCTCGTCGGCGAGCCGAAGGTCGAAACGCAGCAATGGACACAGGTTTTCGTGCCCTATTGCACCGGAGATATCCACATGGGCAGCGCGGTGCGCAACTACACGTCGCCGTCCGGCGACTGGCGCCTGCAGCACTACAGCGGGCTGAAGAACATCCAGGCCGTCGCGCAGTGGCTGACGTCGCACGGCTTCGGCAAGCCGAACCGGCTGCTCGTGTACGGGATGAGCGCGGGCGGCTACGGCACGCTCGCGAACTACGCGACGCTGCGCAACACGCTGCAGCCGCAGGCGCACAGTTCGCTGCTCGACGACGCCGGCACGGTGTTCAACACGCCGTTCGATGCGGACGCGGCCACGCATCCGTCGGTCGGCCTGTACGACCGCGTGCGCACCGAGTGGGGGATGACGGGCCCCGACGGGATGATCACCGTGAACAGCCGCCTGACCAGCCGGTTCGACCCCGGCAACATGGGGAGCGCGTACGCGGCGCTGTCGGCGACCTTTCCGCATGATCGCTTCGGTTTTTCCAGCTACCAGCGCGACAAGATCATCGCCGCGTATCACTATCGCGCGTTCGTGCCGGCCGTGATCGCTGCGCCGGACGACGCGACGAAGGACGCGCTGTCGCTCGCGATGTTCGGGAAGGAGCTGGACGGGCTGAAGCAGACGCTGAACCCGTTGCCGAACTTCGGCTACTTCATGCCGTGGGCGCGCAACGACTTCATCGCCAACCATCAGGTGACGGCGGTCAGCTTCACCGGGTCGGGGATCCACGAGAACGGCACCGACGCGGATATCGGCACGTTCGTCGACAACCTGCTGAACCAGCAGGACCCGGCCGAGACGCCGGTGATGAAGGCGTTCCGCACGCAGCAGTGGTCGGATTTCACGTTCTCGACGTTTCTCGCGTGGATCGACAGCGTGTTCAACCTGACCGGCGAAGCGGGGCCGATCTCGGGGCACCGGGCGTGAACGGGTGACGGAGGCGCGGCGCGGTGCGCTGCTCTGCGCCGTGCCGACGTTGCGCCGGGCGCGTGCGTTCAGTACGAATCGTCGTCGAAGCGGGACGATGCCGGCCGGCGCTTCATCTCCTTCAGCCATTCCCTGACGTTGTCCGGGTCGTCGAATTCGCGCACCGCGATGGCCAGGTCCTGGTTGCTGCGCTGCATGCCGGCAATGTCGCGCGTCAGTATCCGCATGACCGTATCGGGCGCGATCTTGACGGACGATGCGATGCCGTAGGTTCGGCGGAAGTGGGTTTCGACGTGCCGGATCTCCTGGTCCAACTCGCGCACCTGTTCCTCCAGGATGCCGTTGTAGCGCATCAGCCGGTCTTCGCCGAGGCCGTCGATCGCGCGCCGGTCGATCTGCTCGATCTCGAGCTGCAGTTCCAGCAGTTGCAGCAGGTTGCCTTTCGCATACGCGTGGTTGACCCGCTGCATCAGTACGGTCTTGCGTTCCTGTTCCTTCGGATCGGTTTCGCGATCGGGATGCAGCACGCTCGCGAGCTTGCGATAAACGTCGCGGATCGACTTGCTCGATTCGGCCTGCTCGGCTTCGCGTCTCGCTTGCGCTGCCGATTGCCGGGGCGTTTTCTTGCGTTTCGCGCGCTGCGCCTCGCGGGCCTCGTGCTCGGCCATGTCGCGCCTGAACTGTTCGTCCAGCTCGGCTTGCATGCGCTCGGCGAGTTCGTCGGGCGACAGCGTGTCGAGATCGTCTTCCGGCGCGGGGGCCGGCGCCGGCTCCGGTGCCGGCTTCGGCCGTGCGCGATCGGCTGCCGTACGGTCGTCGTCGCCGGATGCGCGGTGCCGGTTGTAGATGATCTTCAACTGCGCGTCGTCGCTGACGTCGAGCAGGTCGCGCGCCATGTTCGCGATCACGTCGGACAGCGTGCGCTGCTCGGCCTTGCTCAAGCCCTTTTGCAGGAACGCGTCGTCGAGCCGGTTGAGCAGGCTGATCCGCAACGCCGTCGCCGCCTGCTCGAGCGGCAGCAGCCCGTCGACGAATTTCTTGTGGAAGGCCGGCGTCACGGCGTCCCATGCGCCGAGGCGTTCGCGCCGTGTTTCGATCTGCTGGACGAGCGTATTGAACGTCTTATGGGCTTTCGACAGGCTGGCTGTCTCGTGGCCGGGCGCAATGACGACCGCGGCACCGCGTCGTGCGGTCATGATGAATGTCCTCCGGCCGCGGCAGGACGCGCAGCAGGCCGGTATTCTAGCCGGATGTGCGGCCGGCGGCGCGCAACGGCCTGCTTCGCCGGCGCTTCCGGCTGCGCGTTACGGCCGCGGCGCCGCGACCGCCGGTGCGCCCGCATCCGTGCCCGGCGTGCCGCCCGGCCCATAGGCGGCAGCGGCGTTGTTGCGTGCCGCGAAACGCTTGGCGGTCAGGCGCTCCTGCGCGGCGACGATGTCGCCCGGATAGTTGTCCCCGTTGCTGGCGACCGGGTCGTAGCCGACGGCTTCGAGGTCGAACAGTTCCTGGCGTACCTGCGCACGCGTGAGCGTCGAGTGCGACGACTGCGCGTACGACACGGCCGGCGCGGCGAGCAGGGCAGTCGCGGCAGCGGTGGCGACGACGACGGTGGCGATGATCGATTTCATGATTTCCTCAGACGGTTGCGTGGCGGTTCAGCGAACCGACGAAGCAAGTTTAGGAATCCGTGCCGGCCGGATAAATGCCGATTCCGGGTGAACTGTGTTTCCGGAATGCGCCACAGTGGGCGACAGGCGTGCCATGCCGCGGTGCCGCCACGTCGTCAATCGCCGAACAACTGCCCCTGCCCGGAGATCACGCGTTCGAAATCGTCGCGCAGGAACGGCAGGATCGCGTCGGCCACGGGCTGCAACTGGCGGCTCAGGTAGAACGCGTAGTCGATCGGCGAGCGCATCGTCTCGAGCGGCTCGGGGCCGGCCGTCGTCATCACGTAGCTGATCCAGCCGCCGCGCTGATATTGCAACGGCCGGCCCTGCGCGTGGTTGAACTCGTCGGCGATCCGCGCCGCGCGCACGTGCGGCGGCACGTTGCGCTCGTATTCGCGCAGCGGCCGGCGCACGCGCTTGCGGTAGACGAGCTGGTCGTCGAATTCGCCGGCCAGCGTGCGCTGCACGTAGTCGCGAATGAAATCCTGGTAGGGCTCGCGGCTGAACACGCGTCGATACAGCTCGCGCTGGAACTGCTGCGCGAGCGGCGTCCAGTCGGTGCGCACCGTTTCGAGCCCCTTGAACACGAGATCCTCGCCGCCGTCGGCCGCCGCGGCGAGGCCCGCGTAACGCTTCTTGCTGCCTTCTTCCGCACCGCGCACGGTCGGCATCAGGAAGCGGCGGTAGTGCCGCTCGTACTGCAGCTCCAGCGCGCTCTCGAGCCCGAAGTGGTCGCGCAGGTGCGCGTGCCACCAGCGGTTCACGTGTTCGACGAGCGCGCGGCCCTTGGCGCCGGCTTCATCGTCGTCGTGCGCACGGCCGAGCCACACGAACGTCGAATCGGTATCGCCATAGATCACTTCGTAGCCCTGCGCTTCGATCAGCTCGCGCGTGCGGTGCATGATCTCGTGCCCGCGCATCGTGATCGACGACGCGAGGCGCGGGTCGAAGAAGCGGCAGCCCGTCGAGCCGAGCACGCCGTAGAACGAATTCATGATGATCTTCAGCGCCTGCGACAGCGGCGCGTTGCGCTGCCGCTTCGCATCGTCGCGGCCTTCCCACACGCGGCGCACGATATCGGGCAGGCAGTGTGCGGTACGCGAGAAGCGCGCGCCGAGAAAGCCGGGCACCGATGCGTCGTCGCCGGGATTCGCGAGCCCTTCGATCAGCCCGACCGGATCGATCAGGAACGTGCGGATGATCGACGGATAGAGGCTCTTGTAGTCGAACACGAGCACCGAGTCGTACAGCCCGGGGCGCGAATCCATCACGAAGCCGCCGGGGCTGTTTTGCCCCGTCACGTCGCCGAGGTTCGGCGCGACGTAGCCGAGCCGGTGCATGCGGGGCAGGTACAGGTGCGTGAAGGCCGCGACCGACCCGCCGGTGCGATCGGCCGCGAGGCCCGTCACGCTCGCGCGTTCGAGCGCGAAGGACAGCAGGTCCGCCTTGTCGAAGATGCGCGTGACGAGCTCGCAGTCCTTCAGGTTGTAGCGCGCGAGCGCCGGCTTGTCGTGATCGAAGCGGCGCTGGATCTCGTCCATCCGCTGGTACGGATTGTCGATCGACTTGCCTTCGCCGAGCAGTGCCTGCGACACGTATTCGAGGCTGAACGACGGGAACGTCCACGTCGCGGATTTCAGCATGTCGATGCCGTCGAGGATCAGCCGGCCGGCCGCGCCCGCGAAGAAGTGGTCCGGCTGCTGGCCGTGCGCGCGCCAGTCGAGCACGCTGCCGCCGCGCCCGAGCTTCAGCGGGATGCCGTATTGCTCCGAATGCGCATGCAGGATGCGCAGGTCGAACTGCACGAGGTTCCAGCCGATCACGGCATCGGGATCGTGTGTTTCGAACCAGTCGTTGAGCCGCGTGAGTATCGCGGCGCGGCTGTCGCAATAGTCGAGGTCGAAGTCCCGCGTGCCTGCGTCGCTGCCTGCGTCGCTGCTTGCATCGCCGTTCGGCGGGCCGAGCATGTAGACCTGCCGCTGCCCGCAGCCTTCGAGCGCGATCGAATACAGCTCGCCGTGGACGCTGGTTTCGATGTCGAGCGACACGCAGCGCAGGGCCGGGCGGTAGCCGGTCGCGGCTTTCAGCTCGGTGCCGGTCAGCGTGCCGTCGCGGCCGGGCCGGCCGCGAAACTGCACGCATGCCGTGATGAAGCGTTCCATCGCGTAGCGGTCGGGCGGTTGCACGTCGGCTTCGTAGACGTCGACGCCGGCTGCGGCGAGGCGCTTTTGCAGCCCGGACAGATGGCGATAGCGCTTGCAATAGAGGCCGACGACGGGGCGCTGCCGGAAATCGCGCAGCGCGAGCGGGCGCAACTCGGCGTCGTGCTCGCCCGCCAGCGCGCGTTCGGCGAGCGCCTGCTGTTCGGCGGGGATGAACGCGACGGCTTCCTGCGGGCGCAGGCGCACGCGGCGCGGACCGTGTTCGGTTGCCAGCCAGAACTCGATCTCGATGCCGGATGCGGTGTCCCGCCAATGGCGGGTGAGGATGAAACCCTGCTCGAACGCCGTCAAAACGCTTGCTCGTCGTGAATGCCCAGGCGGCGGATTTTAGCGCTTGAATGGCGGCCGTGCCGACGGGCGCGCGCGTGGCAACAGGTGGCAGGAAGCCGGCGGGCGTTGCGCGATCTTCCGCGTGCCGGCTGGCGCGCGACGGAAAGAAGGCGACTACTCGCGCCGCAGCGTTTCGAGCACGGCGGATGGCGGTTGCCGGCACGCGCCGTAGCCATTGGACTGCAGCCTGGGCATCATGCCGACGACGAAGTCGATGAACGTTCTCACCTTGGCCGGAACGTGGTTCCGGCTGGGGTAGTAGACATATAGCGGGAACGTCTCGTCGCACCAGTCGGTCAGCACCGGCTCCAGTGTGCCGGCACGCAGGTGCATGTCGATTCCAAGGTCGATCACCTGGGCGATCCCGAAGCCTGCAACGCAGGCGCCGATCTTGGTGCCCGCATCCGTGACGGTCAGGCTGCCGGTTACGGCTACTTTCACTTTTTCGCCGTCACGCCAGAATTCCCAGTCGAAGGGGCGGCCGGTAGCCGGGTCGATGGCCAGGATGCATTCGTGGCCGTCGTCGACCAGATCCTGCGGCGACCTCGGCCGGCCGCGTCGCTCCAGGTAGGACGGCGCGGCCACCGTCAGCACCCGCGGGCTGTACAGCCTTCGACAGACCAAGGTGGAAACGGATGGGGGGCCAAAGCGGATGGCGAGATCGAAGCCGTCGCTGACGAGGTCCGAGAGGTCGTTCCGGGTCTCCAGCTTCAGGTGCAGAGCGGGGTGTTCCTTCATGAACCGGGCCAGCTCCGGCGCGAGCACAAGGCGGGCGAACGCGGCATCGCACGCCACACGGAGCGTGCCGCTGGCGACCGAGGCCTGGCCGGACGTGCCGGCGGTCGCCTCCTCGATCCCCTGCAGTAACGGCAGCACCTTCGACAACAGTTCGTGGCCCGCGTCCGTCACTTCGACGTGCCGGCTGGTGCGATGCACGAGCTTCGCGCGCAGGCGATCCTCCAGCCGCTGGATCGCGCGACTGACCGCGGGCTGAGTCTTGCCGAGGCGGGAGGCCGCTCGACCGAAGCTCCCGGATTCGGCCAGGGCCGCAAGGACAAGCAAGCCGCTTACCAGTCCTCCGTCGAGGTCTTCCATGATCCATGTGTTCCTGTAATGGCAGCGATAACCGGGTCGCCGTAGCCGAGGGCGGGGGCGATCGCTCACTATACGAGCGGTTCACTATCGAGGAAAGCCAGCCATGACCCAGACCCAGGCCGTAGTCGCGTTGATCGACGACTACTTCAATTTGGCTTATGAGCCGAAGAGCCGCGACTTCGACAAGGTTTTTCACCCGAGCTGCATGATTCAGTGGCTCGATGAAGGCCGGTTTCGCACGCTGGCGTCGCACGAGTATGCGGCGCTCATCAACGGGAGGCCGAGTCCGCGATCGACCGGCGCGCCCAGGGACGAGGCGATCCTCTCGATGGCGCATGTGTCGGACGGCCTTTCAACGGCGACGGTGCGGGTGCGGATCGGCAACCGGCTCTTCAACGATCACTTCGTCATGCACAAGGTGGACGGCAGCTGGTTGATCGCAACCAAGGCATCCGCCGTGGTGCGTACGTTCGACTGAAGCGCCGCGCGGCAGATGCGCATCGGGTTCCCGGGTTTTTTGCGCCGACGAAATGCGGTGTCGCGGCATCGACGGGGTGAATCCGTATGGGACCCTGCTCGAACGCTGTCGAGACGCCCGCTCGTCGTGGATGCCCGGGCGGCCGATTTCAGCGCTTGGGCGGGGCAGTGCCGGGACGGGGTGCGCGATACCGTTCCGGCATCCGGGCCGATGATCGTAAGATTCGGGCTCGATTGAACCCGTCAAGGATCATTGAATGAAACTCGCGATTGATCGCGTCGCACGTGTTGCCGGCTGCGTCGTCGTTGCGGCCTGCCTGTGTGGAAGCGGGCGTGCGATATGCGCTTCCCCGAAAGTGAAGGCATTGCCGGCGACCACGGAAGCCAACTGGATACAGGCGGTCAGGCAGCATCGGACAAAAGATGGCGCAACGGTTGCCGAAGTGCTGGCCTATGCGGAAAAAATGCGGCCGCGCATCTTCAAGGCCGGACGATTCGAAGTGGGTTACAACGGCGCGACCGGCGTCGCCGGCTCGGTTTCGATCGGCTACTGGATCGGAACGAAGCGCGCGCCGGACGATGCGTTCGTCGATCTCGGATATTCGATGTCGCCTGACGGCCGCGTGATGCCTGTCTCGCCGGACGCGCACACGGCCACGGCATTGGAGAGCGGACGGAAGGCGTTTCTGCGTGCCGTCGACGACGCCTATCGGGACACATGCCTGTCCGATCCCGATCATCCGCCGGCATGCTGATGAATCCGGCCCGATTGACGTCACGGAATCATCATTCGTAGAATCGCCGGTCAAGAACAACATCATTCTGAGAGAGGCGCCATGAATGCGCACCGCATGATGGAAGCAATTGCGGAACGGCCGGCTCGGCAAGCATTGCTTGTCGCGTTCAATTCCCGGCTTGGCAATCGTGCTCCGATTCCCCACCGCAGGGCCGGGCAGTCCTGCATCGGTCGCGATGACGTGCCGACACATCGCGCAAGCTGCGTGGGAGCGCATGACGCATGCCGACCTGACTTCGCCAGCCTCGCTTCCAGTCGTCGCTGGTGAAAGCCTCCATGCCGCAGTCGACCGGCCTGTCGCTCGACCTGAGCGAAGGCAATCGACCGCAAAACCGCACGCATCCACTGATCCCGATTGAATCCGGCTCGCTGTCGCTCGTCCTCGGGCTGCCGGGGCGGGCCCTTCTGCGCGACACGCTCGAGGGTCTTGGCCGGACAGCCGGTTCGCCGGAAACGGTCGCAACCGGTGTGTCGCCCCGATTGGTGCCGTGGGTCGTTGCCCGGAAGCACCGCACGAAACGCACACGCGCATTTTCCCGGCGGATGCCCGGCCGTCCTGTTGCTGCGGGGATGGCGCGGCTGTTCGGTTTGCCTGGAAGTGCGGCGCCGCACGCATTGCCGATGAACCCATTTACCCCGGACTCCCCATGAACGCCTCCTCCCGGCAAATTTCTTTACCCGGTATCGCCGCGCTCATCGCGGCGGTCATTACCGCGGCGCAATTTCTGATCGGCCTCTACGTGTGGTCGACGAAGTCTTCGCCGTCCGTGAATATGCTGGCCGTGCAACTGTCCACTTTCATCGGGAGCCTGGTGTTTCGAAGCGGCCTGGTGTTCCTGATCGTCCGCTGGCACGGAGAGTATCGGGACCAGCTTGCATTCCGTCGCCCCGCGTTGCCGCTGACGGCCTTTGCGTTGTGCCTGCTGGTCTGGCAGGTCGTGCAGGTACTGGTATTCCAGGCGCTCGTGGGCATGTTGCGCGGCGGTTCCCTGAGCCTGACGCACATCGTGACGCTCATCGCGCCGGTGAATGCCGTCCTCTATGCGCTGGTCGCCTGGCTTGCGTGGTGGTTCGTCACCCACCTGTTTCGCAACGACGCGTTGCAAGGGGCGCCGCGCGGCAATGCGCGGCGGCGCATTGCGGGTCTCGCGGCCTGGTTGTTTGCCAGCGTATTGCTGCTCTTCATGACGCAGGCCGTGATGATCCTGCTCGACTATTTC
Source organism: Burkholderia sp. ZZQ-2 (assembly GCF_050768715.1). Classification (NCBI taxonomy): domain Bacteria; kingdom Pseudomonadati; phylum Pseudomonadota; class Betaproteobacteria; order Burkholderiales; family Burkholderiaceae; genus Burkholderia; species Burkholderia sp. ZZQ-2. Next base: position 84,552 of record NZ_LDVA01000351.1, read on the forward strand.
GACGACGATCTCAAGCTCGTGATGCTGAACTACGTCGGGGGGATCGTCGTTCCCGCAGCGATCGTCTTCGCAGGCGCGATGCTCGGCCTGCCTCGCGATCTCGGTCGACTGCACGTCCGGCGTCTGCTGGGGGCGTCGCTTGCGTCGATGGCATCGGTCCTGCTGCTGGCTTATGCGGTGCTGCGCCTCGTGGGCGACGTGCTCGGAATAGCCAGCCTGATGTCCGGCATCATGCCGGTCGTCGTTCTCGCCGCAACCGGCGCGGCCTACTGGGTGTGGTTCCGCGTGTTCTATGCCGCTGCGCGTCGCGAGACCGCTGGACCGTCGCAAGGCATGCCGTCGGCGTGAAACCCGCAAGCGGATATGGCGTGATCCGCGTGCACGACGAGACGACCCGCGGCGATTCGGCAGCGTGCGCATCGGCGCACGCACCGGCGCCCTACACCCACGCGACATCCTGCTTTAAGTGCTCTGCCCGTTGCGGCCGCTGATACAGATATCCCTGCGCGTACTGAATCCCGACCGTCTGCAGCGCGCGATGCTGCGCTTCCGTTTCCACGCCCTCCGCGATGATCTTCAGATCGTAGTGATGCGCGACGGACGCGATTCCCTCGATCAATCCCGCGCTGCCGCCGTTCAGTTGCGAGACGAACTGGCGATCGATCTTCACGTAGTCGAACGGAAAACGCGACAGCATGTCGAGATTGCTGTGATGCGTGCCGAAATCGTCGATCGCGAATTTCGCGCCTTTCGCTCTCAGCGCATGGAAGATCGCGGTGGTCCGCGCGTTCTTCTCGAGCAGGATGCGCTCGGTAACTTCGAGCACCAGCGTGAAGCCGGGCGGCAGTGCGCGAATCGCATTCTCGACGATGGACACGAACCGCGTGCGCTCGAGATCCTTCGGCGCGATGTTGACGGCGATGCGCAGCGGCATTGACGGCGTCAGTGCGGAGAGTTCCGACACGGCGGTCCGCAGCACGAATTCGGTCACTTTCGGCAGCACCGCGCTCGATTCGACCTGCGGGATGAACACCGCCGGGCTGATGGCCCCCCACTTCGGATGCTGCCAGCGCAGCAGCGCCTCGACGCCGACGGTCCTGCGCGTCCCGACCTCGACGATCGGCTGGTACACGACATGGAGTTCGTCGCGCCTGAGCGCGTTGCGCACGGCCTTCAGCAGCAGCCGGCGCGGCGCCATCGCCAGCAGGTAGGCCGCCATCACGAGGCCATCCGCCAGCAGCACGATCGTGATGCCGATCAGCCGATAGTGATGCCGAACCTGCGACGCGTAACGCGTGGATGCCGCAACCGACACCGTGAACGGCCAGCGGGGCGACACGATCGTGCTGCCGCGTGCGGGTTCCGCGGCCGATTCCGGCGCAAACTTCCCGTACTGATCGAGATGGCCCGAACCCGCGATCGACAGCGTCGCGGTTTCCGTCCCGTAGCGGGCACCGTGCGCGAGTGCGTCGGCCACGTAGTCGCCTTCGACCAAGTAGAGCACGCCCGCGCCGGGCGCGGTGGCGTAAAACACGGGCAGCACCGGGATGCCCTGCTGGAACGGCGTCTGGCGCAGCAGCGTGACGAGCGTCGAACCCGGTTCCGGCTCGTGCGTGTACGCGCCCAGCGGCAAGTCGATTGCTCCCAGCGCCGACGAGCACATGACACGGCCGTCGTACACCAGCGCGACGGCGCGCAGGTAGCGCAGGCGTGTGCCTATCTCGGCGAGCGTCCGGAATACCGTCGCGCATGGCCGCCCGACGAGTGCGGTGAGTTCGTCCACATGTCGCAGGCGCGCGCCGTCCAGGATGCGGTCGACCGATGCCACGATGTCGTTCGCCACGACGCGTTCATGTTCGATGACGGTATCGCGCGCATAGCGGTCGGCAAGCGCGATCGCGAATACCGGCATGAGTACGCAAACGATAACGGCGACGAACAAGACGACCCGCGGCCAGGCGCCGCTGCGCTGGAAAACTGGTTTCGAGCCTGGCGTGAACGCCGACATTCCCGCGGTCGCCTTTGGTGTTGTGTGTTGGGAGAGGCAAGTCGAACCGGTCGATACATCGACGGCACGCCTGCGTCATGCGCGCCGCCATCTCGATGCGATCGATTCTAAGGTCGCGACGGACATCCGTGACGGCCTCGTCGCAATTGGCCGTTCATTCCGAGGCTTGCCTCCATGAACATGCGCATCCGGCGCATATGAATTGGCGGAACGTACCGAAAAAATCCCCGGCCGCATGGTCTTGCGGCCGGGACGAAAAAACACCGTCTCTTGGCACGAGGATGGTGCGCGGCAAGTATAAGATGTGACGAGAGATTACGAAATATTGTTATTCAACAATTGGTGTAATTTTGTCATTGTGTCTCGACAGGAAACATTCTTTCGGGATGCTGTCTTTGCCGACCTGCCCGCGGCCCCACGTTCGGTCGCCGCGCGATACGGTCGCACGTCTCGCCGGAGCTTCGGGATGGAAGAAAATACCGTGCCCACGGTCATCGTGATCGATGGTGCAGCCGCAGCCGACGGCGGTTCGCTGTGGATCCGGATCGACGTAAACGGGCAGGCCCGCAATTACGTGCTCGATCGCGCGCTCGCTTCGCGCGGCACGCCGCGCTACAACACCATCAGCGGCGCACAGGGTCCGCTTTCGAAAGGCGAACGAAATGAAGCGCTTGCGCTGCTGCGCAGCATTGCCGACCCCGCGATGTGGGCCGGCATGGTCGGCACGTTCACGCAGGTGCTGCAGGCGTCCGAAGATGAGTGAACGATGCGGTGCCCGCGCGTCGCGCGGGCCGCGTTCAGAAATCGTCGCGCATCTTGCGTAGCAGGTCACCGCCCGACTGATGCGTATCCACGGCGGTGAGGACGTCGGTCAGGAACCACGGCAGGTTCAGTTGCGTATTGGAATCGCTGACGCATACGCGGATCGGCGGCGCCTTCGACGGCGAGCGCGCGTCGGGCGTGGCGCTGCGGGACGGCACGCAGTTGTTCGCGTGCGCTTGAACGGGCGCCGGCCCGGCGCTGCCGGATGTTGCACCGGCGGCTGCCGGCAAGCTGACGGCGGCAAGCAGGGTCAGGACAGCGACAGCGGCAACGCGTTTCATGGGATTCTCCGGCGATGCTCGTTCGACCGCGCGGGTGGACGCGAGTTCGTCGGCGGCACGGTTGCGCACCGCGCTCAGCCGCGCGCGACGCTCGCCGCCCGCGCAGGTTGCCGGCTGCGCCACTGCTGCGGCGATTCGCCGGTCCAGCGCCGAAAGGCGCGCGTAAATGCGCTGTGTTCCGAATACCCGAGCAGCCACGCGACTTCCGCGAGGGTCAGCCGCGGATCGTTCAGGTGATCGATCGCGAGCCGCCGCCGCGTGTCCTCGCGCAGTGTCCGGAAGTTGAGCCCGAGTTCGGCAAGCCGCCGATGCAGCGTGCGCGACGACACATGCAGGTCCGACGCGATCTGTTCGATGCTCGCTTCGCCTTGCGTCAGCAGGCGCGCGACGGCTTCGCGCACCGACTGTTCGAGATCGTCCGTCTGTCGCAGCTCGGCCAGCAGCGCGCTTGCCTGGCGTTCCATCATCCGCAGCAGCGCGTCGTCCGGTTGGCGCAGCGGCTGGGTGAGCAGGTGCAGCGGGAACGCGAGGCGGTTCACCGGCTGGCCGAACCGCACCGGGCAGCCGAAATAATCGACGTAGGGCCGATCGTCGCCGGGCGACGGGTGCACGAAGCAGACTTCGTCGGGCCCGTCACGCGTGCCGGTGATGTTGCGTGCGAACTGGACGATGGCCGTGAGCGCGACTTCGTCGACGAGCGGGCCGAGCGGCTCGGGCGCATCGTGCCATTCGATCGCGACCGACGCCGCCTCGACGCGCACTTCCATGCGCGCGACGTTCGCGATCAGGTGCTCGTATTGCTGCCAGCGCGCGAGTGCGGCGCCGGCATCGCGGCACGCATGCAGCGCGTAGCCGAGCGCGCCGAGATGGGCGGGCGTGATCCGCTGGCCGACGTGCAGGCCGAGCAGCGGATCGTCGAGCACGTGTACCGCGCATTCGAGCAGGCGCCGCCAGTGCGCGCTCGCGTACAGCGTGAGCCCGCGGTCGTCCTCGGGCGGCCGCGCCTCGCCCAGCACGCGCGCGGCATCCTTGCCCTGCTCGGACAGATAGTCGAACAGCAGCCGCACGTAGGTGCTCGAGTAGTAGACGCGCTGCGTCGAAAGCGGGGAGGCGGCGGGCATGGCGGAAAGTGTCAAGTAATCGTCGGCAAGTGTCAACGCGCAGCGACCCGCGCGCGACCATACTGCCGGCCAGTTCCTGACCGAGGCTGCGAACATGCCGACCGAGTTGATGACGTGGCTCCATGCGTTCCTGGGTAACGACGTGGACTGGAAGCAGGTGTTGCTGATCGGCATGACGCCGGTCTTCCTGATCGCGTTCGCGATCGAATACGCGGTGATGACCGGGCGCGGGCGCCGTGAACCGTTTCGCTGGAAGGAGATCGTCGCGAACCTGTCGCTCGGCGCCGGCTATCAGGTGGCCGAGACCGTGATGGGGCTCCTGTTCACCGGTGCGATCTTCGCGTGGGTCTACCGGCACCGGCTGTTCGACGTGCCGGTAAACGGCCTCACGATCGTGCCGATCTTCGTCGTCGTGGAATGCTGCTACTACTGGTTTCATCGCACGTCGCACCGCGTGCGCTGGTTCTGGGCCGCGCACGTGCCGCATCACAGCGGTGAAGTGATGAACTTCACGACAGCGATGCGGCAGTCGCTGCTGAACGCGTTCGTCGGCGTGTTCCTGTTCTACCTGCCGCCAGTCTGGTTCGGCATCCCGCCCGCGGTCGTGCTGTTCCTGCTCGCGGTCGATCTCGTGTACCAGTACTTCGTGCATACCGAAGCGATCGGGCGGCTGCCGCGCTGGTTCGAGTACGTGTTCGACACGCCGTCGAACCATCGCGCGCATCACGGCCGCAATCCGCGCTATATCGACAGGAACTACGGCGGCGTGCTGATCGTCTTCGATCGCCTGTTCGGCACCTATGTCGAGGAAACGGAGCCGGTCGACTACGGGATCACGCAGCAGATTCGTTCGTACAACTTCCTGGTGCTGAACCTGCACGAATTCGTCGACATGTGGCGTGACGTATTCGCGCCGGGGCCGATCCTGCAGCGGCTGAAACATCTGTGGATGCCGCCCGAATGGGAGCGGCCGGGGCATCGGCCGATCCATACGTGGAGCGTCGAACGCAAGGGTGAGGGGGAGGCCGGGCCGGGGCCGCTCGTCACGCCAGGCGACGACGCACCGGCATCCGGGCGCAAGATCGTACAAGCCACCCCGACGCGATCCGGCTAACCTGCGTGCTTTCCTCGGCGAAAGGCGCGGCGGCGATGACGAAGAAAGTATTCTGGGACGATCCGTACCGGACCACGCTGGATACCGTCGTCACGCACGTCGACGGCGAATACGTGCGGGTGGACGCGACCATCTTCTTCGCGTTTTCGGGCGGGCAGGAAAGCGACTCGGGTTCGCTCGGCGGCTATCAGGTCATCCACGCTGAAAAGCAGGGTCTCGACATCGTCTACACGCTGCCGCACGATCATTCGCTGAGCGTCGGGGATCGCGTGACCTGGCGCATCGACTGGGTGCGGCGGTACCGGCTGATGCGTCTGCACTTCGCGGCGGAAATGGTGCTGCAACTGGTCTACCGGCTCCGGCCCGGTATCGAGCGCATTGGCGCGCATATCGGGCCGAACAAGGCACGCGTTGACTTCGCGAGCGACACGAGCCTGTCGCTGTTGTTTCCGGAGATCGAATCAGCTGCGGCCGATCTGTCGATGCGCGACCTGCGCATCGTGACCGACTTCAGCGATGTCGACGCGCAACGCCGCTTCTGGACGGTCGACGGCTTCGCGACGACGGCGTGCGGCGGCACGCATCCGGCGTCGACCGGCGAGATCGGCATACTGACGCTCAGGCGCCGGAATACCGGGAAGGGCAAGGAGCGGATCGAGGTGATGCTGGTCGAGCCCAGTATGGCCGGCGGGCGGGTTGCGTGAGCGTCGGAAGTGCATGCCCGACAGGGTGAGCGCCGCCGCCGATACGCGATTCGCCTGAGTCCGAGTTCTGCGCATGTATATTGGCGATCCATGCATCGAATGGCCGGCGATTTCGCGCGGCCTCGTTTGCAGGTCACCCTGCGCACGCATCGCCGACTGTCCGGATCGCGGCGCTCGCGGTGAACAATCCAGCGCAAGCATAAAAAAACAGCGAACATTCCGAGCCCGCACATGAGCGATACCGATATCGTGTTTCAACCGACGGTGGACGATCTGGTCCACGCTTACCGCCTGAATCTTTGGCGCAGATATAACTGGAAATATCTGCTCAAGGCATTCGCGATCACGTCGATAGCGTACGTCGTCCTTTTGTTCGGTGGTTTCCGGGTGGCAAGCGGCGCGTTTCCGGATTGGCGCAATGTCTGGTGGATGGCGGGAATCGCGGCGGTGGTCACGATCGGCGTGCCGCTGCTCAACCATCTGCTGTTGCGTCGTGCCGCTCGCAAGATCTACAGCCAGCAAAAGACCCTCCAGCAGCCGCACACGGTCATCTGGCGCAGCGACCATTTCGTGGTCGAATCCCCGACCTCGCACGAGGAATTTCGTTTTGCGGATCTCGTTCACTGGAGCGAGGATCGTTATGTGATCCTGCTTTGTCAGTCGGCGGTGATGTTCCGCCTCATCCCGAAGCGGGTGCTCGCGGCGTCGCAGGTGGACCTCCTGCACCGGACGCTGCTTCAGAACGGCGTCCGCAAGATCTAGCAGGCAGGCGCGCGCATGTTGAAGCCCGGGCGATATGCATCGTCCGGGTGTCGAAACGGGCTTGTCGCGCGCGGCGTTGCCTGCATCACGTCACTGATACCCGTAACACTGCTTCAACCCTGCGTAGTCATAGAAGTGACTGCCCGGCGTGAGCTTCGCGCCATCGCACGCAGCCTGGAAATCCGTTTCGCGCTCGTTGTACAGCATCTTCACGATGAGCCGCGATCCGTTGCGATAGACATCCCACTGCATGTTCGCGGCCATCGGCGACACCTGATCGCCGCGCCACGGGTTGTTCGCGTACGTGTACGTCTGCGCTTGCGGCGTCGGCACGAATACGTTCTTCAGGTTCATGATCGACGCGAACGGAATCATGATCTCCGCATGCGTGAAGCGCAGCTTCGCGGCGCGGGTCAGGTCGCCGCGCGCGATCGCATCGACTTCGCCGAAGAAATCGTCCTGCAGCACCTTCGCCATCCGGTACGTGACGGGGTTCGCTTCCTGGACACCGGGCCCCTTCTGGTAGTAGTCCTCGGCATCCTGCAGATACGCGAGATACTGCGCCTGCTCCGCGCCGATGTACTTCTCCATCGTGACGCCGCCCGTTTCCGCCGTCATCGCGGGCGCGACCTGCAACAGGTTGTACAGCACGTTCACCGCATCGACAGCCGTCGCGATCTTCGTCTTGCCGTCGCCCTTCAGCGTGTTGGTGAACTTGCCGTCCGCCGACGTGAACGCATAGGTGCCCGTGTTCGCGAACGTGTAGCCGCTGGTGCCGAGCTTCGCGATGAATGCCTGCGACACGAGCGCGGACAGTACCGTTTGCGCGACGTCGGCCGCCTGCGGCGCGGCCTTGATCGCGTTGAGCTTCGCGGCTACCGCCGCGTCGTTCGCATAAGCCTGGTAGGCCTGGTTCGCCTGGTAGGTCGCGTAGTACGGATTGCCCGTATCGGTCACGAGGTCGGTGGCCGGCTTCAGCGAGTGGAAGTACAGCAGGAAACGGTTGGTGCCGGCCGGCTGCACGACCGGCGCGCTCGCGGGATAACCAGCCGGCGCGGCCGGCAGCGTGATCGCCGGGGCCAGTGCCGGTTGCGCGGCCACGAGCGACGCGGAGAAAAAGGTCGAACTGTCGACCGCGCGGTCCTGGCCCGAGTTGACGACGACGATCTGCCGGTTCCCGGCCGAGAACAGCGCGGGCAGCCGCTGCGCGAGGCGCGCGGCGAGTTGCTGGTGTTCACGGATGCCGGTTTGCGTGAGGTTGCCGTACCCGGGCGTGGAGATGCCCGCCACGCCATAGCCGAGCAGCGCATTGGCTTTCATCATCGCGTACGTATCGGCCTTGAGCTGTGCGCCGAGCGCGGTCAGGGCGCCGTCGGCTTCGGCCTTGACCAGCATCGCGTAGATCGCGCCGTCGTACTTGAAACCCGACAGCCCGCGCGAGCCGTGGCGCGCGACGAGTTCGGTGTAGACGGGCGCGTAGCCGGCGGGCGGTGCTTCGTACGTCGCGGCGTCCTGCTGCGGACGGTATGGCGTCTTCGTCTGGTAATAGGTCGCGGGTGCCGGCGTGGGCTGGGGTTGCGGTTGCGGTGCGGGCGTCGAGCCGCTGTTGTCGGCCGAGGCCGCGGGCGGCGTCGAATCGTCCCCGCCGCAAGCGGCGAGCAGCAGGCAGGTAACGGCGAGGGCGGCGGCGGTGCGGGTCGGGCGTGTCATCGTGGTGTGCAACGGGCGGGACGATGCGGTTTCGCGTCGTCCCGTTTCCGGGAGGGATGGGTCAAGCCCGGAAGTGTTGCAAGCGACTTTGACAGCAGAATGTCAGGATTCGGCCGGGCAATCGTCGGATGGCCGCCGGATCGAGGGTGGCCGGCCGTCGCCAGCCGGTGTGCCGGCGGTCAGTGCAGGCCGGCCGATGCGATCGAGCGCACGGTGTCGGTGATGTTCACGCAGCGCGACAGGCCGAAATGCTCGGCTTCCCGGCGCTCCGGTTCGCTGCTCGCGATCCCCACCGCGCGTTCGGGCGGTACGCCGAGTGCCTGCAGTGCGACGTCGAAAGGATGCTGGTTTGATCCGGAGTCCTGCTGATTTGCGTCCGTGACGACGACCGAGAAGCGGTCGAGGTTCGCGCGGCCGAACTGGCCTTCGAACATGTCGCTGAGCCGTGCGGCCGGCAGCGTCGTGACGAGACCGAGTCGATATCCTTCTTCCGATGCCCGGTCGAGCCACTGGATGATCGCATCGCGTTGATGGCGCGATTCATGCGAATCCGGTGTTGCTTCGATTTGCGCGAATGCGGCGTCGAGACGGGTGACGATGGCTTCGATAACCACGGTGATTCCTCTTCAGAAACGTGATGATCCGTTCGCCGACGGGAATGCCACACACCTTAGCGTCGATCCTGAAAACGCGACCAATTAATATTTTTATCCAACCTATACGATTCGACTAATGAATCGGGGTGTCAGCCAGAACCGGCGCGGGATGCGTGTCGCGCGACATTTTTCGAGCGACATGCATCGCATCGACTGTTTTCGATGTGATGCACCAAAGTCGCGCACGTTGTGGATGCAACCGTTATATGCATATAAAAAAACGGCATATCGAGCGATGGCCGCCCGATATGCCGTTGTGCGATGCTGCGTGCGAGTCGTCGCTCAGTGCAGCTTGATCGACGGCTGGTTGCGGCTTTGCAGCCAGTGGCTCAGCGACTGGAACAGCGCACGCTTCACGCCGACCACGCTGAACAGGTGCTTGCGATACAGGAACTTGTACAGGCCGATCGCGGCGAGCCCGTCGACGATCAGCGAGCGCGAACGCAGGCCGAGGTCGGCCTGGTACACGGCGCCCGCATGCCCGAGCGACACGACGGTGCCTGCATCACGGAACGTGAAGCCGGTCACCGGCTTGCCGGCGACGCGGCGCGCGAACGCGTTGACCAGATACACGGCCTGCTGGTACGCAACCTGCGCGCGCGGCGGCAGGAAGCCGCTCGCACCAGCCGTCGGGCATGCGGCGCAGTCGCCGAACGCATACACGTGCGGATCGTCGGGTGTCTGCAGCGTATCGGTCACGATCACCTGGTTCGCACGATTGAGCGCGATGTCGCCGATTTCGCGCAGCATCGCGGGGCCCGCCACGCCGGCCGCCCAGATCGTGATGTCGCTCGCGAGCCGTTCGCCCGTCGCGGTCGTCACCGCATCCGCGCCGACTTCCGCCACGCGGGTATCGGTCAGCACGTCCACGTTCAGCGCGCGAAGCTGCGCGTGCATCTTGCCGGACAGCCGCGCGTCGAGTGCCGGCAGGATGCGCGGGCCGCCTTCGATCAACCGGATGTGCACGTCGCGTGCGGATACCAGCGCCTTGAAGCGGTACGTCGTCAGCTGCTGGATCGCATGCCGCAATGCCGCGGCCAGCTCGACGCCCGTCGCACCCGCACCGATCACGTTGATGCAGATCGGCGCCGCCCGCCGTGCGGGTTGCTGCTCGGCCAGGTGATTTGCCTTTGTGCAGGCCGCGAGGAACTTCCGGCGGAAATCCTCGGCCTGGTCGAGGTTTTCGAGCGGCAACGCATGGCGCGCGGCACCCGGCACGTTGAAGAAGTTCGTCACGCTGCCGACGGCGAGCACGAGGTCGTCATAGTCGAGCTCGCGCTGCGGCAGGATTTCCGTGCCGTCCGCATCCTGCACGGCCGCGACCGTTGCGGTGCGTGCCGCGCGGTCGACCCGCTGCAGCGCGCCCTGCACGAAACGGAAACCGTGGCGCTTTGCTTGCGCCGCGTACTCGATCGTGTGCGATGCCGGGTCGCGATGGCCCGATGCGGCTTCGTGCAGCAGCGGCTTCCAGAAGTGCGTCGGGTAGCGGTCGACGAGCACGACTTCGGCTTGGCCGCGGCGTCCGACCGTATCGCCGAGACGTGTGGCGAGGTGCAGGCCGCCGGCGCCGCCGCCGACGATCACGATGCGCGGCAGGCGCGGTGCGCGGTCCGTTGCAAGGTTGGGCGTGGTGTTGTCCATGTGGGGCTCCCGCTGAATGACGATTCGGATGACATTGCTCAAGAACCGACGATATAGTTTCGAACCCACTCGAACAATTTAATGTTTATAAGCGACTCATATGTATTCACTTATAGGAAAGACCGCGACGTTCCGGCAGCTGAAGGCGCTGGACATGATTGCGCGGCTCGGCAGCGTGTCGCGGGCGGCCGAGGAGCTGAACCTGACGCAGCCGGCCGTGTCGCTGCAGGTTCGCCTGCTCGAGGAGGCGGTGGGCGCCGCCTTGCTGCAGCGGGTGGGGCGCGGGGTACAGCTGACCGCGGCCGGCGAGATCGTGTCGCGCTATGCGCGCGAGATCCTGCATCTGTGGAGCGAGGCCGGCGACGAAGTGGCCGCGCTGACCGGCGATCTCGGCGGCACGCTGCGGATCGGTGCGATCACGACGGCCGAGTACCTGATTCCGCCGCTGCTCGTGAAATTCACCGCGACGCGTCCGCATGTGAAGACTTATTTCAAGGTTGGAAATCGCGACGACATCATCCGCATGCTCGCCACGCATGAAATCGATCTCGCGGTGATGGGCAGCGCGCCGAAGGAGTTGCGTACGCATGCGGTGGAGTTCGCGAAGCATCCGATGGTGTTCGTCGCGGCGCCTGGCCATCCGCTGATGCAGCGCAAGCGCATCTCGCTGAAGGATCTCGAATCCGCGCACCTGCTCGTGCGCGAACGCGGCGCGGGCACGCGCTCGACCGTCGAGAACCTCTTCAAGACGGCCGGCCACCGCTTCCATGTGGGCTCCGAACTGTCGAGCAACGAGGCGATCAAGCAGATGGCCGAAGCCGGGCTCGGTGTCGCGTTCCTGTCGTTGCACGCGTGTGCACTCGAATTGCGCACCGGGCTGCTCGGGCAACTGCCGTTCCCCGGCAACCCGATCGAACGCGAATGGTATGTGGTCACGCTCGCCGACCGGCGCATTTCGCAGGTCACGGGGCTGTTCCGCGATTTTCTGATCAAGCAGGGCGCGCCGGTGATCGACGGCGCGACGGTGGCACCGCACGAGCGGCGGCGCAAGTAGGTGGACGATGCCGGCGGTGCGGCCGGTCAGACGAGCCCGAAATCGTCGTTGCTGTCGGGGATCGACGCGAGCAGCCGTTCGAGCCGGTACCAGCCCACGATGCGCAGGCACCGGGCGGCTATCGTGGTGCGGTCGTTGCGGGAGCGGGAGCGGGGGCCGGACGAGGGGTGGGTGGCGGCGGGCGACGGCGCGGTGAGCGCGGCGCGTTGCGCAAGGCAGTGAGGCATGACGGTCTCCGTAGGTGTCGGATGGGGCCATCGTAAGCGGCACGGCGCCCGCCGGCGCACACGCAAGGATGGGCACGAGCAGAAACGGATGATCTTTTTCTGCTCGGCCCGGGTGAGCAGCCGGCAGGTCCGGCAGGCGGGCCGAAAACGCGTCACAATGCGCGTTCGATATTCCCATTCACCGGAGGAAGGCCATGAGCGATGCGATTCTCGCGGCGCCGACGGACAACGGCGTCCCGGTCAGCCTGCGCTCCAGCCGCGGGCTCGGCTGGCAGGGCTTCGGCGCGTCGCTGCTGGAAATCCGCGCGGGCACCTACCGGATTCCGGCGGCCGAGCATCATCGGATCGGCGTGCATATCGGCGGGCCTGTTCGCGCGGATTGCGTGTGCGACGGCGAACGCGTATCGCGCATTCAGGCGCATGGCGACGTCGACGTGATTCCGGCGGGCTTGCCCGGCCAGTGGACCGACAGCGCCGACTGCCGGATCCTGCACATCATGCTCAGCGACACGTTCGTGCGGCGCACCGTCGAGCAGCTCGAACTGAAGCCGTCGCAGGGGCAGATCCGCCGCCGGCTGCAGGTGCGTGACCCGCGCCTTCAGCACATCGCGTGGGCGATGGCGGCCGAACTCGAAGCGGACGACGCGTCGGATCCGCTCTATGCGGAAAGCCTGTGCACGGCGCTCGTCGCGCGGCTGGTCGACGGCCAGCCAGCGCTTCGCGAGCGCCGCCGCACGCTCGCGCCGAAGGCGGCCGCGCGCGTGATCGACTATGTCGAAGCGAATCTCGAGCGGCGCATGACGCTTGCCGAACTCGCGGCGCTCGTGTCGATCAGCGTCCCGCATTTCAAGGTGCTGTTCCGCGAAACGCTCGGGATGCCCGTGCATCAGTACGTCGTGCGGCGCCGGGTCGAGCGGGCGAAGGCGTTGCTGCTCGAAGGCCGGCTGAGTATCAGCCAGATCGCGCTCGAAGCCGGGTTTGCGCACCAGAGCCACATGGCGAACTGGATGAATCGCGTGGTGGGTGCGACGCCGACGGAGATTGCGCGATCGGGGGGGCGGGGTGGGTTGAGGCTGGCGTATAAGGGCGAGGACGGGGGGAAGAGCTGACGCATATCCTCGATGCGCGACAGTTGCCACGCCGCATTGAAGCGATATCGCTGCCCATTTGAACTGCTCGACCTCGATAAGATTAGCGGGACAGAAAATCTGCACTTGCATCCTTGATGTCTTCGTCAGAACTATCCAGAGCACGTTTCGCAAATTTAATCATCAACCCTCGATCCAGCTCACAACACAACTCTAGCAAACAGCGATACTCTTCATAACCCCCATTAACCAGCACCCCATCAACTTCTGCCTCGATATTTTTCATCACCCAATCAGGCGGTAATTCTAATATCAAATTTCTGCACTCTTCCGTGAAGCCATTTACATAGCTTGACATTGAGATCAACTGTTTAAAAAAATCAACCCTCTCTGACTCAGGGTAACTCAACACCAAATCGATAGCCATAGCCCTTTCCTCAGGCACGGAAAAGGCTCCCTGAATAAAAGAAACGGCAGATGTTTTTTTACAAACCCATCCCTCAATTTCACGTAGATCCGATAAGCCTCTTTAAGATTTTTCCACGAGTCATTTTCTTCATCTTTCATGATTAATTCTTCCGGGCCTTAATTCAAGGCATATTTTTGAATTTCTCGACAAATGTCTGTCCCGACATTCGCTTAGACGGACAAACTGTATGATGAGTTGCGGCATGCGACCCGCCAACGTCCTTGCCATCCGCAACGACCTCTATCCCGTCTGGGAGTTCCGATCCAGCTGGAAGCTTGTGATAGGTGCCTTATTGATATCACCGAATGTCGACGCTCCTCCTTCAGTAGTCGGCCCCACCATTCCAACTGCGTCGGCAATCAAGTCTGCGTTTTGTCCCGATTTTGTGTTAACGCCTTGAATTCTAGGTTCGCGCGGACCACTGGCATTACCAAATGCATATAAGTCGCATGTTGTCTTAGCCAAGCCCAGCGGATCAATCCACCCGGCCGGGTTCGGCGCGTACTGGAACGCGTTCAACCCTTCCGCCAGCCCGATCGGGTCCTTGCTGATGAGTCTCCCCGTGCCTGGACATAGTACCGATGCCGGCTGTAGACGAACCAGGGGCCGCTGACGCGGCCATCTCATTCATTTAAAGGAAATCCGAAACCAACTTAACCAAATCAGGGAAGAACGCGTCAAGCGCCATGCACAAATACTCTGGATCCCCATCGAATTTAAAGATATCTCCAGAAATCACTTTTCCCTCTTGATCCGTCAGATCGGCAGTTACCCTGTATTTATCACCCACACCTGTCAGATCAAGTGTTAGATCGATCTCCTTTGGGTAGAAGCTTACGTATGCCGTACCGCCGAGAGAGTTTTGGTAAAATCCTGAATTCGATGACTCAATATTAACCCTCTTTTCAATGGCACATTTTACCTTTGCTACATATTCTGACAAATAGGATTGGATATCGGTCGCCATCACTTTTTCCCCCGACCAGTGACTGCTCCCAATATACCTTCTGTCAGAGAATGCGTCGAGCTGCCTCCCCTGGACTTCGCCCAGTCTGTTAATTTGGAATCGGTCGGATCGTTTATCGGTCGAATGGTCACGTGACCATTCGGCTTATCATGCGTCGCTTGAAGCCCGCACGAACAAAGCTTGCCGATGTCCTGCTCAACATATTTCCCGCTGTCCAATCCCGCTTCCGAAGTGGCTGCCGACAAGCCCGGCTCTTTCCCATCGATTCGGGTCGTGTCTTTTCCTAAGCGCGGAGTCAAGCTATCGGGGGTCCCCGATGCATTTCTAAAGACAGTTCCGCTAGTTAGAACCTTAGGTTCAAAACCGGATAACCCAAGCGGATCAACCCACCCCGTTGGATTGGGTGCGTATTGATAGACGTTGATCCCACCGGCGAGCCCGATCGGGTCCTTACTGACGAACCGACCGGAGTATGGGTCATAGTACCGATTCCGGTTATAGTGCAGCCCCGTCTCGTGATCATGGTACTGCCCCTGGAACCGGATCGGATTGCGCACTTCCACGCGTCCATCGGAGGCCTTGCGAATCGCCTCCTGCGCGACACCCCAGGCGCGATACTCCGCCGCCCACGCAATCTCGCTCTGCTCGTCCGTCAGTTCCTGCGGCGTGCCCAAGTGATCGCACTGATACCAGGCTAAGCCGTCTATCGGTGGCGCGGGCGGTGGTGGCATCCACAGCGGGTCTTCGTCCTGCCGGTAGTAGTCGCCGTAGTCCGGCTGGTCGAGCAGTTCAATGGCGTCGTCGCGTACCGCCTGCGCCACCGGCACGAAGCTGCCCGGCTCGTACACGTAATGCGTGGTGCGCGCGCCAAAGCCATCCTCGTCGGCAATCTTGCTTTCCCACGCCAGCGTATCGCCGTCCCAGCCGTACAGCGTAAAGCCGCATTGCAGTTCGCGGTTACGCTTCACCCGCTCGGCGCGGTTCCAGTGCGGGCCGGCCTCGCGACGTTCCTCGTAGTGGGCCTTGCTGTACTTCGACAGGCGCCGGCCGAGAGCGTCGTAGGTGTAATCGACCGCAAGGCGCTCATCCTCGTAGTGTGTGAGCCGGTCGAACAGGTCCCAGGTGTAGCGGCTCTCCTTGCCCTGGTGCCAGCGCTTGCTGAGGTTGCCCCACGCGTCGTACTGGTAGTGGGTGCCGGCGTATTGCTTGAGCAGGTTGTCCAGCGCCTTGATGCGCGGCATGCGCTGGCGCTCGGCCTCGCGCTGTTCGGCCGGATCGATCAGGTTGCTGGCAGGGTCGAACGCGAAGGTTTCGTGGCCCAGGCGGCTTTGTGCCTCCAGCAGCCGGCCCACCGGATCGTAGCGGTAGGCCAGTTGGCCGCGCCGCGTGTCGTTGATGTCGGTGAGCTGGCCGCTGGCGTCGTAGCGGTAGCGGCGCACCAGCAGGCGGCTGCCGCCAGCGGTTTGCGTGGCCGGCTCTTTGGCCTCGTGGGCAAGTACCTGCTCGCTCAACCGCCCCATGGCATCCCACTGCTGCTTCTGCAGCAGGCGATTGCCCTGGGTGCGGACGATTTCACGGTGCAGGTCGTCGCGCTCGTAGCTGACCAGTTCGCGCTCGTTCAATTGCAGGGCCAGCAGGTGTCCGCTGCCGTAGGTGAGCCAGCTTACGCGGTGCCCATCCGGGCGCACGGTAGCGATACGCTGGTTGAGCGCGTCGTATTCGTGCTGCCACACGCCGACCAGCGGCTTGCCGAGGCAGATGTAGTGCTGGTGCTCGCGCACCAGGTTGCCGGCCGCGTCGTGGAACCATTGCAGTCGGCTGTCGGCGTTGGTGGCCAGCGCCAGGTTGCCGTTGAGGTCATACGCGAAGCGTTCCACCTGCCAGGCTTGCTCACGCGGCGGCGTCTCGCCGGTTTGCAGCGCCGCGCGCCGCTCAGCGAGGCGGCCCATTGCATCGAAGGTGTAGGCGGTGATGCGCTGCCCGTCCACCGCGCGCGCCAGCTTGCCGGTTTCTTCCTCGTACTCGTAGCGCGTGGTGGCGCCATCAAAGCCGGTTTCGGCGAGCAGGCGACCCACCGGATCGTAGTGGAACTCGGCTTCGCGGCCGTTCTCGTTGCGCAGCGCGGTGAGCTGACCGAGCTTGTCCCACTGGTAGCGCAGGGTCTGGCCGGCCGCGTCCACCCGGCTGGCGAGCAGCCCGGCCTCGGTGTAGTCCCATTCGGTACGCCG
>NZ_LDVA01000352.1:0-2273 GCF_050768715.1 Burkholderia sp. ZZQ-2
GCGTGAAGTCGGACAACACGGGCGTCGACATCGCGAACGTGAAGATGTCGATGAACCCGTTCGACGAAATCGCGGTGGAAGAAGCGGTGCGCCTGAAGGAAGCGGGCGTCGCGACCGAAGTGATCGCGGTGTCGGTGGGCGTGACGCAAGCGCAGGAAACGCTGCGCACGGCGCTGGCGATCGGCGCGGATCGCGCGATCCTCGTCGAATCGAACGACAGCGTCGAGCCGCTGGCCGTCGCGAAGATCCTGAAGGCGCTGGTCGACAAGGAGCAGCCGCAACTGGTGATCCTCGGCAAGCAGGCAATCGACGACGATTCGAACCAGACGGGCCAGATGCTGGCCGCGCTGGCTGGTCTCCCGCAAGCGACGTTCGCATCGAAGGTCACGATCGCGGACGGCAAGGCAACCGTTGCACGCGAAGTCGACGGCGGCGCGGAAACGCTGTCGCTGACGCTGCCGGCGGTCGTGACGACCGACCTGCGCCTGAACGAGCCGCGCTACGTGACGCTGCCGAACATCATGAAGGCGAAGAAGAAGCCGCTGGAAACGGTGAAGCCGGAAGACCTCGGCGTGGACGTCGCGCCGCGTCTGAAGACGCTGAAGGTGGCCGAGCCGCCGAAGCGCGCAGCCGGCGTGAAGGTGCCGGACGTGAAGACGCTGGTCGAGAAGCTGAAGACCGAAGCCAAGGTGCTGTAAGAGGGAGCGGAAAGAAATGACGATTCTGGTGATTGCAGAACACGACAACGCGTCGATCAAGGCCGCGACGCTGAACACGGTGGCGGCGGCGGCGAAGATCGGCGGTGACATTCACGTGCTGGTCGCAGGCCACAATGCGCAAGGCGCGGCCGACGCGGCAGCAAAGATCGCGGGTGTATTGAAGGTGCTGCTGGCCGACGCGCCGCAACTCGAAGCAGGTCTCGCGGAAAACGTCGAAGCGACCGCGCTGAACATTGCGAAGGACTATTCGCACATCCTCGCGCCGGCGACCGCTTACGGCAAGAACATCGCGCCGCGTATCGCCGCGAAGCTGGACGTCGCACAGATCTCCGACATCACGGCGGTTGACAGTGCCGACACGTTCGAGCGCCCGATCTACGCGGGCAACGCGATCGCGACGGTGCAGTCGAGCGACCCGATCAAGGTCATCACGGTGCGTGCGACCGGTTTCGATCCGGTTGCAGCGGAAGGCGGCAGCGCGTCGGTCGAGAAGATCGAGGCGGCGGCAGACGCCGGCAAGTCGCAGTTCGTCAGCCGTGAAGTGACGAAGCTGGACCGTCCGGAGCTCACCAGCGCGAAGATCATCGTATCGGGCGGCCGTGGTCTGGGCAGCGGCGAGAACTACACGAAGGTGCTGGAGCCGCTGGCGGACAAGCTGTCGGCGGCACTCGGCGCATCGCGCGCGGCAGTCGACGCCGGCTACGTGCCGAACGACTACCAGGTCGGCCAGACCGGCAAGATCGTCGCACCGCAGCTGTACATCGCGGTGGGCATCTCGGGTGCGATCCAGCATCTGGCCGGCATGAAGGATTCGAAGGTGATCGTCGCGATCAACAAGGATCCGGAGGCGCCGATCTTCAGCGTGGCCGACTACGGCCTCGTCGGCGATCTGTTCACGCTCGTGCCGGAGCTCGTGAACGAGCTCGGCTGACGCAGTGTGACGCTCAGGCGGTAAGCACACGAGAAGAGGGGCGCGACGAGCGCCCCTTTTTTTTCGCCATTGACAGAAGAGAGAAGAGGGAGACACACCATGAGCTATAACGCCCCCGTCAAGGACATGCTGTTCGTGCTGAAGGAACTCGCGGGCATCGACGCCGTTGCGCAACTGCCGGGTTTCGAGGACGCCGGTTACGACACGGCGCAGGCCGTGCTCGACGAGTCCGCGAAATTCTGCGGCGAGGTGCTGGCGCCGCTGAACGTCGAAGGCGACCGCAATCCGAGCAGCTGGAAGGATGGTGTCGTGACCGCGACGCCGGGCTTCGGCGAAGCGTTCCGCCAGTTCGTCGAAGGCGGCTGGCAGGGGCTGCAGCACCCGTCCGAATACGACGGCCAGGGGCTGCCGAAGCTGATCGCGACGCCGTGCATCGAGATGCTGAACGCGTCGAATCTGTCGTTCGCGCTGTGTCCGCTGCTGACCGACGGCGCAATCGAGGCGCTGCTGACGGCCGGCACCGACGAGCAGAAGCAGCGCTACGTGCCGAAGCTGATCTCGGGCGAATGGACCGGCACGATGAACCTGACCGAGCCGCAGGCGGGCTCGGATCTTGCGCTGGT
>NZ_LDVA01000353.1:0-6051 GCF_050768715.1 Burkholderia sp. ZZQ-2
CCCGCCGGCACGGTCGACGTCGGTGCGCGCTACGGGCTGCCGCCGTTGCCGACGCGCGACGTGGTGCTCCACTCGAGCCTGACCGATGCGCGAGCCCGGCAGGCGCTGCGCACGCTGGGCGCGGCACTGCGCGCGTCGGTCGGGGCGCGTTGATGCCGCACCAGCCGGTGCAGGCCGTATCGTCCCGGCTCGGCCCATGCCGAACCGAACCACCTGGAGAGAAGACACATGCGTCCGCTGGACGAACTGGTCAACGAGCGTGAATCCGCCCTGCCGTCATTGATCGAGTGGTCGGCGGCAGCGCCTGATCGTTGCGAGATATTGCCGCCATCGGGCCGGAATGGCGAAATCCTGTCCACCCTTCAGGTCACCACGCGATCGCTCCTGGGGGCCATCGCCTATTCGACCGGCGGCCTGCTCGTGGACGGCGGCTACCTTCGTCTGCTCGGCTCGGGCCATCCCGCGTTGCCCCGGGACATCGTCGGCTGGAATCAGGGACGATCCTCGGGCTTTCTGTTGGTCGCGGACGATGCCGTCGGCGGATTCTTCGCCTTGAACGGCGGCGCACTCGGGGACGACACGGGTTCCGTGTACTACTTTGCACCCGACACGCTGGAATGGGAGCCCCTCGGGATCGGGTACGGCGACTTCGTGCGATGGTCGCTCGGCGACACGCTGAGCGACTTCTACGCGAGCATGCGCTGGCCCGGCTGGCAGGCCGACGTCCAGCGCCTGACGACGGATCAATGCTTCAGCTTCCATCCATTCCTGTGGACAAAAGAAGGATCGGTCGAACGCAGCAGCCGTCAGGCGGTCGACGTTGCCGAGCTGTATGCGCTCCAGATCGGCGCCGGCGCCACGACGTCAAGGCAACCGTGATCCGGTGTGCCTGCCTTCGAATCCGGAACGCCGAGTCCCGTGGCAAAGCCGGTGCGCTTGCCCGCGCCTGACCATTCGCATCGGCGTCGCGTTTTGACGGTTTCGAAAGGCGTCGATGCGCGCCACGGTAAAATTCGTGTTTCATCCCGCCCGCTCGTGCCGCCGCCCGATGCCTGCGCGGGTCGATATCAAACGCATCGCCAGGCCGTCATCACCTTGATTTCCCTACACCTTTCATCTCGCGACGCATGAGTTACTCGCTCGCCACCACCTGCATCCGCGAACTCGAGATCCGCAAGATTCGCGAGTCAAGACACAAAAAATACATTTAAAAACAATACGTTAATAGAGTAACACCCTAAAAAGAAAATATGTTATCAAGCCTGTGTAGGCGTGATGTAGGCATCTTAGAGCACTGCCAAACCATGCCAATCAACATCGCCACCCGGCTCCACCGTCCTAGAAGCCCTATGGACAACGTCGGGCACGTTGCTGAAGCTCAGCGCTCCCACATGGGTTTGGTTACGGTAGCTTCCCGAACACGCGCGCTGACGATCCAGTACTGGCGTTGGCCATGCCCGCCGGGGACAACTACCCGGACGGGGAAGAGCGCCGACTGTTCTACGTGGCCCTGACTAGGGCGCGGCGCAGCGTGGGGCCATGTTCACGGCACGCGGTCAGCGTTCGAGCTTCTTGCGGGAACTCGAGCAGGACGGCGCGGTGTCGATCACCGACACCGACGACCAGGTCGTTCAGGAGGAGGAATGCCCCTCGTGCAAGCAAGGGGTTCGGGTGTTGCGCAACGGCCCCTATGGGGAGTTTCGTTCCTGTTCCAACTTCCCTGCCTGCAAGTACAAGAAGCGGGGAAACGCGCCACTGCTTGCGTCGGAGAAGGCGATAAGGGCTCGCTGAATAGTCAACCGAACTCGCACAGATAGGCGCTTGGTCGCGTTCCGTACCTGCGCCTTTTACTCGTTGGGTTGCCGCCGTTTTGCCTTCGGTCTTGCCAGGGTTCAGTGCTCGTTGCCCCGGAGAACGCTGGGCCACGGTCCACCCGCATGATTCGCCCCAGGCGGTCGGTAGTCGCCGGGTGATTCGACAAGATCATGTCCCATTGTCGATCACGGGCATTCTGCCCGGTACACGAGACGACGTCCTGACGGATCTCGCTTGACATGCGCTCGTCGATACCAATTGGCTTGTCGGCAACGAGCCAGCGCGCACGTTCGGCCGCCTCCTGCTGCCGCCTACGAGCCTCCGTTTGCTCCCGCTGCCGTGCAGCCTCCGCCTGCTCCGCGCGCTCCAACAATTGCCCCTCCTCGCGCCCCTTCTCAAGGCCACGATCGAAGCCCACTGAGTCACCGTCGTCTTTTCCTTCACCGTAGCCCTCTGCTTTAGCTACCTGAACTCGTTTGTTGACTTCGGCCGTGTGGAGCTCCGCATTGGTCTCTAGGATTTCTTGGTGGCGAGCAAGCCTCATCAACGACAGTTTGCCTAACCAGCGGTCGACCCTGGACTGCAACTCGTCTTCCTCTTGCATCTACGTCCTCGTAAATTCCTACCTGTTCCGACACCCCAAGCGGCAACGAGCCACCGAATTATCAGACGATTCTACGTCGAATGGGGCCGGGAATTGAAGGAGGCAACACAGCAAATAGCAACCGCAAGCCCCAAGGGGAAGGGCATGCTTGTTCATTTGGCGGCCACACCGCAGCCGACCGACGTGTCACGCCTAGCCTGTCTCGTGTCAATCACGGCCCTCCTCATCCTATCGTTCGTGTTCTCGCGTCAATGTAGATTTTCTCGGTCACATATGACCTATCTGAGTACGGTTGGCTACAGCCGCTCCACCGCTGCACTCCCGCATCGGCGCACTTCGCTCAGGAACTCCCCATGCATCCCATTCTTACCTTCGCCATTGGCAATGCCGTTGTCGCAATTCTTATCTCTACCGGCATCCTGCTGTTTCTCAGGCGGCGCGCAACTCCAACGCCCACCCCAACGTCGCCTACACCTATCACCGTTACCTCCCCGGTTCAGTACGAGCTACTCGATCCAACGATCGAAGAATGGGAAGCCCAAACCCCCTACCCTGATCACGCACTACATGCTTTTCGACATACGCCGCCGACATCCTCTCAGACATCAGACTACCCCACTCGCTGTTTACCCGATCCATTTCCCGACGACAGTGAATCGTTCGAAACCCAATCCTTTCGACGCCGTTTTGAATCGCCAGCACGCAACGAACCTCTCGACTCTCCATCGTCGTTCCCGGCTACGCCCCATTCGTCCAAAACAACAGCTACCGATTCCACTCACTTCTCGTACGCGCCTGCGTGGGCGACAGGGGCTCTGTCGCCTAGCGGAGAGACACGAGCCTGTCCTCAATGTGACTCCCCCCATGTCGACGTGCTCAACGTCGGCCGGAAAGCTGGCAGTACGCTTGGCAGCGTCGCCGGCGCGACGAGCGGTGTCGCCATGGCGCTGTCCGGGGCCGAGGCGGGCGCGGCCGTCGGTGCCATTGGTGGTCCGCTTGGCGCTGTGTTCGGTGGCCTGACGGGCGCCGTCATCGCCGGGTTGATTGGCAGCGCAGCCGGCTCGGTCGCTGGTTCCGCTGTCGGCGGCGTACTTGACGACAGTCTTCTCGACAATTACCGGTGCGTATCGTGCGGTCACACCTTCGGCGCGCAATACCGCTGATCACCGCCGTCGTGGCAGTCGTTCTCGCCATCCGCCTCTTCCGCTCCCCGCTCATTCAAACCAATCTGCCCGACATTAGTCGGGCGCTATGCCATTTCTATCGAAAAGGAGTATTCAATGCATCTCCTCCAAACCATGGCCTACGTCGGTCGAGAGCCCTGGCACGGTCTCGGCAACCGCCTCGCCGCCAACCAACCGATCGACGTCTGGGCCGATCGCGCCGGTATGAACTGGTCGATCGAATCGTCCGAAGTCCGGTACGTGTCCGGCTCCGCCGGCATCGGCTCGATCCACGCCTTTCCCGACCAGAAGGTGCTGTATCGGTCGGATACCAAGGCACCGTTGTCCGTTGTCTCCGCGCGCTATCAGGTCGTCCAACCCCGCGAGATCCTCGAGTTCTACCGAGACCTGACGGAAGTCGGCGGATTCGAACTCGAAACGGCTGGCGTGCTCAAGGAGGGTCGCAAATTCTGGGCACTCGCCAACACCGGTCAATCCGGCATATTGAAGGGTAAGGATAACGTCAAAGGCTATCTGCTGCTGGCGACCGCCTGTGATGGCACACTCGCCACGACGGCGCAATTCACCTCGGTCCGAGTTGTCTGCAACAACACGCTGGCGATCGCGCTCGGTGACGGCACGGGTGTCGTCAAGGTACCCCATCGTTCGCAGTTCGATGCCACCGCCGTCAAACGTCAGCTCGGAATCGCCGTGTCGTCGTGGGATGCATTCATGGTCCGCACGAAGGCGATGGCCGAGCGCAAGGTAACCGATTCGGCTGCCGATGCCTTCTTCCGGCGGGTGCTGACCTACACCGTCACGAATCCCGGCGAGCGTGACGGGACGACAGTCAACGAACGGGCACTCCGTGCGGTGAGCGAACTCTATGCCGGGCGCGGCAAAGGTGCGCAGCTGCCCTCCGCATCCGGTACGGCTTGGGGGCTGCTCAACAGCATCACCGAGTATGTCGACCACCATCGCCGCGCTCGCAGCGACGACCACCGGCGCGATGCCGCATGGTTCGGGCAAGGCGCGCTTATCAAGCAAAAAGCCTGGGACGAAGCGCTCAAGCTCGTCGTATAGCTCCCGTCTCGTATTCACTCACCCCGGCCCGGTCAGGTTCGCCTGCCGGGCCGTTCTGTTTCTGGAGGTTTCATGAGCATACCATCCAGTCGCGTTCGTTCGCGACGCCCTGCATTGAAGCTTGCCAGAACCGCCGAGCTATCGCGCGAGGACTGGCTCGCGGTTCGACGCACCGGCATTGGTGGATCGGACGCCGCGGCAGCAGTGGGCCTGAATCCCTATATGAGTCCGCTTGAGCTATGGCTCGACAAGACCGGCCGCGCGGACGGTTTGCCCGGGCCCGATCCGGACGACACAAGTTCGCCGACCTACTGGGGCACGTTACTCGAACCTATTGTCGCCGCGTCCTACACCAAGCAGACCGGCAATCGAGTTCGACGGATCAACGCCGTGCTGCGTCACCCGACGATCCCTTTCATGCTCGCCAACCTCGACCGGGAGATCGTTGGCGTGCCCGACGTCCAGATTCTCGAATGTAAGACAGCGGGAGAGTTCGGGGCCCGGCTCTGGCGGGAAGGCGTGCCCGAGTACGTACAAATTCAGGTTCAGCATCAGCTTGCAGTAACAGGCAAATCTGCTGCACACGTCGCCGTCCTGTTGTGCGGCCAGGCACTGGAAGTTCATCGGATCGAACGGGACGAGGCATTGATCAAGCGGCTGGTCGAACTCGAAGCCCGTTTCTGGCGTTTCGTGGAGAGCGATACGCCACCGCCCGCCGACGGATCGGAGTCGGCCGACCGCGCCCTACGCCATCTGTATCCCGGCAACGGCGAAACGATCGATTTCAGCGGTGATCGTCACCTGTCTTCCGTGTTTGCCGATCTGGTCGCCGTACGGACCGAGATCGAGACGCGCCAGCAGCTCGAGGCGCAGTTCAAGCAAGCAATCCAGGAAGCCATGGGTGATGCCACGCGCGCCCTGTTCGAAACCGGTTCGGTCTCGTTCAAGCGCAGCAAGGATTCGTCATCGATCGATCTGGAGCGGCTACTGGCCGATCACCCCTCGCTCGAACAGCAATACGCCATCTCGAAACTCGGTTCTCGGCGCTTCCTTATTTCCACCTGACCCGACCGGCCATGACAAATCTCGAATGTCTCACCGACATCATGACTTTTTCACGATATGGCGCGCTTGCCCAGCCGTTCGTCATGGACGCGCTCAGCAAGCATGCCGAGTGGGTTGCGACGGTGCCACTCGACCAGTTGCAAGCGCAATTCGGCGTTCACCCGATGATCAGCGTTCAAGCCTAGCAAGGCGTCCCGCGCGAGATCCACGACAAGCTCGAAGCACATTTCGCTCGGTAGCCAGTGCGGCAACTCGAAATCGCATCCCTCCACTTTACCTATTCAGCTTAGAGGCCATCATGCTCAAAGGTCTTGCTATCAC
>NZ_LDVA01000354.1:0-14945 GCF_050768715.1 Burkholderia sp. ZZQ-2
TCGTCGAGGCCGTACTTCGAGCCCTCGCGGCCGAGCCCCGATTGCTTGACGCCGCCGAACGGCGCGACTTCGGTCGAGATGATCCCGTCGTTGACGCCGACCATTCCGCTTTCCAGCGCACCCGACACGCGCCACGCGCGGCCGAGATCGCGCGTATAGAAGTACGCGGACAGCCCGAACGGCGTATCGTTGGCCGCGGCGACGGCCTCTTCCTCGGTCGTGAAGCGGAAGCAGCCGGCGACGGGGCCGAAGGTTTCCTCTTCGGCGATCAGCATGTCGGCCGTCATGCCGGTCAGCACGGTCGGCTCGTAGAACGTGCCGCCGAGCCCATGACGCTTGCCGCCGGTGAGCGTGTGCGCGCCCTTCGCGACCGCATCGGCCACGTGCCGCTCGACCTTGCCGAGCGCCGCCTCGTTGATCAGCGGCCCCTGGTCGACCTCACCCGCGAGCGCGTTGCCGACGCGCAGCGTGCGCACGGCGTCCGCGAGCTTGCGCGTGAATGCGTCGTACACGCCGTCCTGCACGAGAAAGCGGTTCACGCACACGCAGGTCTGGCCCGTGTTGCGGAACTTCGACGCGATCGCACCCGCGACCGCCGCATCGAGATCGGCATCGTCGAACACGATGAACGGCGCGTTGCCGCCGAGTTCGAGCGACAGCTTCTTCAGCGTGTCGGCCGACTGCTTCGCGAGCAGCTTGCCGACCCGCGTCGAGCCCGTGAACGACAGCTTGCGCACGACGGGCGAACTCGTCAGCGTCTCGCCGATCGCGACCGCGTCGCCCGACACGACGTTGAACACGCCGGCCGGCACGCCCGCGCGCTCGGCGAGCACCGCGAGCGCGAACGCCGACAGCGGCGTTTCCTCCGACGGCTTCAGCACCATCGTGCAGCCGGCCGCGAGCGCGGGGCCGGCCTTGCGCGTGATCATCGCGAGCGGGAAATTCCACGGCGTGATCGCCGCGACGACGCCGACCGGCTCGCGCGTGACGACGATCTGCGCATCCGGCTTCGGGCTTGGGATCACGTCGCCGTACATGCGCTTCGCTTCTTCCGCAAACCATTCGAGAAAGCTCGCCGCGTAGGCGACTTCGCCGCGCGCTTCCGCGAGCGGCTTGCCTTGCTCGCGCGTCAGCAGCCCGGCGAGCGCGTCGCGATGTTCGAGCATCAGCTCACCCCAGCGCTTCACGCGTGCGCCGCGCTCCTTCGCGGTCAGTGCGCGCCACGCCGGGAACGCGTGCGCGGCCGCGTCGATGGCGCGCTGCGTGTCGTCGGCGCCGCCTTTCGCGACTTTCGCGATCGTTTCGCCGGTCGCGGGGTTCAGCACCGGATAGGTCGCATCGCTCGCGCCATGCGGTTCGTGCCATTCGCCGCCGATGTAATGGCCGGTCCTCAGAAATTCGTTCATCGTGTGTCGTTCCTTCAGTGCCTCAGTCCGTCGCGAAACTGCCCTGCGCCGGACGCGACGCGCGCGCGATGCGCTTGCCGGCCGTGTAGTCGTTGATCAGGTCGCACGGCGTGTAGTTGCGCTCCAGTTCGTGCAATTCCTCTTCGGTGAGCTGTGTCTCGAGCGCGCCGAGCGCGCTGTCGAACTGCGCGACGGAATCCGCGCCGACCAGCATGCTCGCGACGCCGGGGCGGCTCAGCACCCACGCCTGCGCGATCTGCGCGGGCGGTACGCCGCGGCGCTTCGCGACCTTCGCGACCGATTCCGCGATCGCGAGCGATGAGGCATCGCCGTACATCTGCGCGGTGAAGAAGTCGGTCTGGTTGCGCGTCGATTGCGGCTCGCAGGTCAGCAGGCCGCGCGCGAGCGGGCTGAACACCGAAACGCCGACGCCCTGGTCGATGCAGTACGGCACCATCTCGCGCTCCTCCTCGCGATACGCGAGGTTCAGCTGCAGCTGCATGTTGATCGGCTTGTCCCAGCCGTTTCGTTCGCAGGCCTGCATGATTTTCGCGAACTGCCACGTGTACATCGTCGATACGCCGATATAACGCGCCTTGCCCGCGCGCACGATGTCGTGCAGCGCGCTCATCGTTTCCTCGACGGGCGTGTTCACGTCGAAGAAGTGCAGCATGAAGATGTCGACGTAATCCATCCCGAGCCGCGTCAGCGAAGCGTCGATGCCGTCGAGCACGTGCTTGCGCGAATGGCCGCCCGCGTTCGGGTAGCTGCCCATGTCGTAGCCGACCTTGGTCGTCACGACGAGCTCCTCGCGACGCGCGTTGCGCTTCAGGATGCGGCCGACCACTTCCTCGCCGACGCCCGTCGAATAGAAATCGGCGAGGTCGATGAAGTTCACGCCGGCGTCGAGCGCACGGCGCACGATCGGCTCGCTCTGCGCTTCGTCGAAGATCCAGGGTTTCCAGTCGGGGGTGCCCATGTTCATCGTGCCGAGACACAGGCGGGACACCTTCAGGCCGGACTGGCCGAGGCGGACGTATTCCATGCTTCCTCCAGGTGCGGCCTTGTGTCGGCCGCTTGTCGTCTTCAGTTTTTCTTCGGGGTGTAGAACGGGTTCGACACGTCGCGCGCGGCGGCGAATACCGCATCGCGATGCGGCAGCCCTTCCATCGCGGCGACGATCGCGGTGCGGCACGCGCGATAGTTGTTCTCGAACACGGCATCGAGATCGTCGGTCTGCGGGTTCACCCAGTTCGCCGACACGACGACCCAGTCGTTCTCCGCTTCGGGCGGCAGCGTGCCGTTCTCGAGCGCTTCGGCCACGGCCTTCGCGATGCCGGCCTGCGACGCGCCCCACGTGGCGTTGCCGTGGAAATCGCCGGCGATCTGCGCCTTGTTGACGTACAGCGTAAGCGGCTTGGTCGGCACGCCCGGCTGCGCGATCACGACGAACGGCGCATGGCCGGCCGACGGCGTCGCGAGGGCCGTGGCGAACGCCTGGCCCGCGGGGCCGTTGCGCGGGCCGACCAGCACGTTGATGTGCGCGAGGTTGACGCCGGGGCCTTCGAAGCCTTCGCCGATGTAAAGCTGCCTGGGTTGGGATGCGGTCATTGCGATGTCTCGTCGATGAGGTTGGGTGTGAGGCGATTGTGGTGGGCCGCGGCGCGGCCGGTGAATCGATGTTTTCTGATCGGGCTATGAGTTTTCGTCGTCTCCGGGAAAGCCCTGGGCCTGTCACGCGGACGCCCGCCGGGCGGGCCTCGGCCGGTGTCGTGACGGCGGGCGGGGCGGAACTGGCGGGTGCTCGTTCGCGAACCGGCTCCGGGTTTGTCATACCCGGGCAGGGGTTGGAGCGCCGGGCGCATCCGGACAACAATCGGCGTACTCCGAGCCCTATCTTTCGTCTTCCCTTCTTTTTTCGAAAGCGAGTAATTCCGATGGCTGCCATTCAAAGGCCCGATTGGTCGAAGCTCAGTTCGCTCGATCCGGAACTGATCCGCGCATTCGTCGCCGTGGTCGAGAGCGGCGGCTTCACCGCGGCGGCCCGGCAACTGCATCGCACGCAGTCGACGATCAGCCTGCGCATCCGCACGCTCGAGGAGCGGCTCGACACGCACCTGTTCATGCGCAACAGCCGACGGCTCGAACTGTCACGCGACGGCGAGAATTTCCTGATCCATGCGCGCCGCATCATCCAGGTGCAGAACGACGCGATCCTCGCGCTGAAGCAGGCGAGCAGCGATCGCGGCGTCGTGCGCTTCGGGCTGCCGGAGGACTACGCGGAGCTGTGGCTGCCCGACCTGCTGAAGTCGTTCTATGCGATGCGGCCGGGTGCGCGCTTTCACGTGCATTGCCGCACGTCGCTCGAACTGCTCGAACGGCTGCAGGCCGGCGAGCTCGACGTCGCGCTCGTCGTGCGGCACGGGCCGAACGCGGGCGGGCGGCTGCTCGGCCGTCACGATGTCGTGTGGGCCGCGCACCGCGATTTCGTGCTCGGCCCGCAGGCGTCGGTGCCGCTCGCGCTGTTTCCGGAGACGTGCTGCTACCGGCAGCGCGGGCTGCAGGCGCTCGCGACGGCCGGGCGGCCGTATCACGTCGTCTATACGAGCCAGAGCCCGACCGGCATCAAGATCGCGGTGAACCACGGCGCGGCCGTGACGATGATCGACCGCTGCACGCTGCCCGAGAACTGGCGCGTGCTCGACGAGACGGACGGGCTGCCGCTGCTGCCGGCGGCCGATCTCGAACTGCATCGCTCGCCGGGCATCTGCGATCCGCTGACCGACGATCTGGTGTCGCTGATCGAATCGATGGTCGACGAGCGGCGGCGCGCGTCGCTCGAAGCGTTCGCGTAGCGCGGCGGCCGGCGCACGGTTTGATTGGCGCGAACCGTGGCGGGTGGCGGGCGGTCGCGGCGCGCGCATCGCGACCGCACGGCCGGCCGCCATGCCGCTGGCCGTTGACGTGTTGTGTCCCCCGTGCCGTTTTTTGCACGGGCGGCCCGTTTTTTTGCACGACGTTTATGCGGTCTCTTCTAAGCTGGGGACGTGTCGAACAGACGAGACGGCCTCCGTCCGCTCCATGACCTTCATTCATCCCGTTCCCGCCTTCGATGTCGCCGGCCGCCAGTTGCGCGCCGGCGAACCCGACAACGTCATTCCGTTCCCGCCGCCGCGCCCGCGCCTGCAGTTGCCCGTCACGCTGACGGCCGACTCCGGAGAACACGCGCATGCGCGGCTCGCGGCGCTGCTGCATTCCCCGCTCGGCGTGTACGTCGTCAGCGCGCGTGCCGTGCGCGACGTGGTGCACGTGCGCTTCGACATCGCGCCGGAAGACCTGGATTTCACGCTGCACATGTTGATCGCGCAGCAGGCCGATGCGGTGATCGGGCCGGTCGCGCGCCGGTTGCGCGTCGGGCCGAAGGCACGGTGAAGTTGGGAACGGCTGTTGCTCGTGGGTTGTGGTTCGTTCCTTGATGGCTTGTCCGATCCGCCGTCCGATCGCCGGTCGCCGTGCTGTCCGCCCTCAGGCGGCGGACAGGCGCGCGATGCTGCGTGCGCGGCGCCGATCCTGCATGCGGAGGAGTCATGGATCTATTGGAAGCAGTACCTGTCGTGCAGCCGGCAAACGGCCGGGTACGGACGGCGTCGCTGCCGTCGGGCCAGCAACTCGCGCGTCAGCTCGTGACGACGGTGCGCGTGGCCGAAATGCTGTTGCATCAGGCGATCGTCGTGCCCGACCGGCATCAGTGGTCGGTGGACACCGAGCGGGTCGACGCGGCCGGCGGGCCGCTCGCGGCGTGGGAGCGCGACGTGACCTGGCGGATCGGCAAGGTGTTCGCCGCGACGGTCAGCCCGGCCGCGCGCGTCAACGATCGCGACCAGGTCGCGGTCGAGATCCGGCTTTGCCTGCCCGAACAGGACTACGTGGCCGGGCGGCGCGTGAGCACCTTCGGCCGCCGCCACGGCAACCGCTTCGGCGCGACGCTGTCGGTCGCGTCGGGCGCGCAGTGGGGCTGGCAACGCGCGGAGCACGTCGCACCGGAACACACGCAGGTATGCGGCGATACGCTGGAGGCGCTTGTCGATCAGGTGGCCGCGAACGTCAACGCGGCGCTGGGCGCGGCCGGGTTCGGCGCGATGCGCTGATCACGCGTCGCCGGTCTGCCCGGTCTGACGCTGCAGGTCTTCCATCAACTGTTCCGCGAGAAAGTCGCACGGCGGCCGCTTCGATTTCGTGCTGCGCGCGAGAATCAGTTCGAGCGGCGGCAGGTCGGGCAGCCCGTGCGCGCGGCCGAGCATCGACAGTTGCGCGGGAATCGCGCAGCGCGCGAGCGGCGCGACCGCGAGGCCGGCCTCGACCATGCTGAGCAGCCCGAGCAGGCTCGGGCTTTCATACGAGGTGCGGTACGGCACCTTCGCGCGTTCGAGGCTGCGGATCGCGTTCTCGCGCGCGACGCTGCCCGGCATGAACACGGCGATCGGCAGCGGCCGCTCTTCCCACACGCGCGGCCCGTTCGTCATCGCGGCCCACGCCATCGGCTCGTGGCGGATGAAGTCGCCGGACAGCCCCTTGATGCGCGTGCCGCAGACGAGATCGACGGTGCCTTCCTTGATCAGCGGCGCGAGCGCGCTGCTCGGCAGCCCCATCACCTGGATCTCGACCTTCGGGTAGGTCGCCGAGAATTTCTTCAGCACCGACGGCAGCAGCGACGACGCATAGTCGTCCGGCACGCCGATCACGACCTTGCCGGTCACTTCCGGCCGCACCACGGCCGCCCAGGCCTCGTCGCGCAGCGCCAGCATTCGTCTGGCGAATCCCAGCAGCACCTCGCCTTCGCGCGTCAGCACGATGCTGCGCGGCTTGCGCACGAACAGCGGCCGCCCGATCGCGTCTTCCAGGCTCTTGATCTGCATGCTCACGGCCGACTGCGAACGGTTCACGGCCTCGGCCGCGCGGGTCATGTTGCCGGTCTCCGCGACGGCGACGACGGTAGCCAGCACGTCGTGATCGAGCATCTTCATGGGTATCAGGAAAACTGAACGTAACGATCAGCATTATGCGTTTTTATTGTTGCTGTGTGTCTGCCATAGTGCGATCACGCTGATGTTTCGCCCGAGGGCGGCGCGGCGTTCGGGCCGGACGATCCGGCGTGCGGGACTGAACAGGGAAGCGTGGTGTATCGATGATGGACCATCCGTTGCGCGCGGCGCTGGCCGCGGAATTGCATGCCCGGCCGTTCCTGCGGCTCGCCGAAGCCGTGTCGCTCACGCATTACGCGATCTATGCGGACGGCCAGCCCGACATCCACGAAACGCTGCTGCACGCGCTGTGCCGCGATACCGGCATCGCCGCGCCGCACGAAGGCGCGACGCACTACGCGGTGCAGTCGCCGAGCGGCTGGCACCTGAAGTGGGAGCGCCACACCGAATTCTCGACCTTCACGTTCGTCGCGCCGCGCCGCGACACCGGTTATTTCGACGATCTCGCGATCGAGGGCATTCCGGCCGCGTGGTTCGCGCGGCTTGCCGGCATCCGCTTCGTCGCGGTGCGCATGGAGCTGCTCACGGGCGACGCCGCGCGGCTCGTCTGCGGCGACCTGCGCCGCTGGATCGACGGGCCCGCGCTTGTCGGCAGCAACGTGCTCGGCGGCGGCAAGGTGTTCTGCGACTGGCATGTGCGCGACGACGGTTTCATGCGCTTTCTCGTCGTCGACGAGGATTTCCGCGAGGAGCAGGGCGGCCGCCTGCTGCAGCGCCTGCATGAAATCGAGACGTACCGGATGATGGCCCTGCTGGCGCTGCCCGTCGCGCGCCGGATGAGCCGCGAGCTCGACGAGATCCACGCGGCGCTCCATGCACTGATGCAGCGGATGGACGCGAGCGGCGCCGACGGCGACGACACCGCGCTGCTCGTCAAGCTCACGCATCTGGCGGTACGGGTCGAGTCGTTGTCGGGATCGGGCGCGCGCTTCAGTGCGTCGCGGGCGTACGAGAAGCTCGTGCTGGCGCGCATCCACGAGTTGCGCGAGGAACGCATCGAAGGGATGCCGACGATCGCCGAATTCATGGAGCGGCGTTTCGCGCCGGCGATGGAAACCTGTCGCAGCGTATGGGCGCGCCACGAGCAGATCGCCGCGCGGATCGCGCGAGCGGTCGACCTGCTGCGCACGCGCGTGAACCTCGCGCAGGAAAAGGACGTAACGCGTTTGCTGGCGGGGATGGAGCGCACCGCGCGCAACCAGCTGCATCTACAGCACGCGGTCGAGGGGCTGTCGGTGGCAGCCATTTCGTACTACGTGCTGTCGCTCGCGACGGCGGCGTTCAAGGCGCTGCACGTGATGAACCTGCCGGTCGATCCCGAACTGGCGGAAGGCCTGCTGATCGCGCCGGTCGTGTTCGCGGTGATTCACATCACGCGGCGCACGCGCGCGCAGCTGGCGCGATCGGAAGCCGCACATGACGGCGCGGCGGTGCATGCGGCAGCGTTGAAGCAGGTCGGCTAGAACATCGAAAACATGATCAGGTAAAGGAGTGGAGATGACTTTTTCGCAGAAGCAACCGGGGTTTTACAGCGGTTTCGATGCCGCGTTCGACGAACCGGCACCGGATGACGCGGGCGTGCCGGAGGCCGCGCGCGTGACGTCGTATCAGGCCGTGCTGCAGGAGCCGATGACGTCGCTCGTCGGGAATACGATCGATCGGCCGGACGTCGCGGCGGTGGCGATTCTCGGTTACAACTGACGCAGCGCCGGGCGGGTGGGCTGCGCAGTCCCTTCCCGGTCACCCGGTGGCGCGCATGCGCGGCATCGTCGGGTACGCCACCCATCGGGCGTCGATCTTGCGGCCGGGTAGAAAATGGAACTCGATGTAACCGTCGCGCCGGTTCGGCAAAGCCGGCACGGCGACGTCGGTTTCGACGATGTCGGGCGCCTGGTTCCGGGCGTCTTCTTCAGGCGTCAGATCGTACGTGATCCTGACGTGCCAGGTCTTCTTGCCGCGCGGCACGCTCATGCAGCACATCGTGCCGCCCCCGCCGCCGAACTGGCGCGCGTGCACGCTGCCCGCGCCGAAGCCATCCACCACGAAACTGTAGACACCACGATCGGTGTAGTTGAACCCCACGACGCGATACGGGCCGTCGGCGCGCGTCTGTGCGTGGATCCACCAGGCCGCGCCCGCCAGCAATGCCGCGACGGCGACCGGGTTGAGTGTCAGGCGGCGTAGCAGGTTCGGCATGTCGGTGTTCCAGTGAGTCGGTTCGGCGGCACGATCGGTTGCCGGTAGCGCCAGGGCGCGTGCCGTGCACCCCGGCGGCCGAGGTCATCGCGCGCGCCTGACAGGCCCCGCCCCATGCGCCAGCGCCAGTTCGACGAACGCGCGCGCGGCCGCGCTCCGGTACGCCCCCTTGCGTTGCAGCAGCACGGCCGTACGCCGCAGGACGGCCGGATCGAGCGCGACGGCGGCGAGATCGTCGTGGCCGCTCGCGATCGTCGCGGGCAGCAGCGTCGCGAGGTTCGTGCGGCGCACGATCTCGATCACGGCCCCCAGCGAATTCGCTTCCATCGACACGCGCGGCCGCACGTCGTGCTCGCGGAAATAGCGGTCGATCTGCACGCGTGTCGCGAATTCGGCCGTGAGCAGCACGAGCGACGCGTCGTGCAGCGCGCGCAGGCCGGCCTTGCGTTTTCCGGCGAGCGCATGCCGGCGGCTCACGACGAGCGCGAGCGTTTCGACCAGAAGCGGTTGCGCTTCGAGATCCGCCGTCTGCACTTCGTCGAACGCGATGCCGACATCGAGCTCGTCGTCGACGAGCAGCGCCTCGATGCGTTCCTGCGACATCTCGCGCACCGACAGCGACACATCCGGATAGCGGCCGTGAAACGCCTCGACCAGCGGCCCGACGAGATAGCTCGTGAAGGTCGGCGTGACCGCGATCCGCAGCGCGCCGCGGCTGAGATCCTGCACGTCGTGAATGGCGCTCCGGCCTTCCGCGAGATCGTGCAGCGCCTGCCGCGCATAGCGGAAATACACGTCGCCGGCGTCGGTCAACCGCGTCACGCGCCCGGTGCGGTCGAACAGCTGCGCGCCGAGCGTCTCCTCGAGCTGGCGGATCTGCTGGGACAGCGCCGGCTGCGACACATGCAGCGCGGCGGCCGCGCGCGTGAAGCTGCGATGTTCGGCGACGGCGAGGAAGTAGTGGATATGGCGCAGCAGCATGGCGGTTCCTATAAGTCCTGCTTATCCGGTAGATCATAAATCAGTCTTTTACCTTATTGGAAGTCCGGCGTAACCTGCCCTTCATCGATTCCATCCGCACCGGAGAACACGCGATGAAGGACATCATCGAAGGCTTCCTGAAGTTCCAGCGCGACGCGTATCCGGCGCGCGCCACGCTGTTCCGCGATCTCGCGCGCAGCCAGCATCCGCGCGCGCTGTTCATCTCGTGCTCGGACAGCCGGCTCGTGCCCGAACTCGTCACGCAGCGCGAACCGGGCGACCTGTTCGTGATCCGCAATGCCGGCAACATCGTGCCGTCGTACGGCCCCGAGCCGGGCGGCGTATCGGCGTCCGTCGAATACGCGGTGGCCGCGCTGCGCGTGACCGACGTCGTGATCTGCGGCCATTCCGATTGCGGCGCGATGACCGCGATTGCCACCTGCCAGTGCATGGACCACATGCCGGCCGTCGGCCACTGGCTGCGTTATGCCGATTCGGCGCGCGTCGTGAACGAGGCGCGCACGCATCGCAGCGAACGCGAGCGGATCGACTCGATGGTGCGCGAGAACGTCGTCGCGCAACTGGCGAACCTGAAGACGCACCCCGCCGTGCGGCTCGCGCTCGAAGAGGGGCGGCTCGCGCTGCACGGCTGGGTCTACGACATCGAATCGGGCTGCATCGACGCCCATGACGGCGCGACCGGCCGGTTCGTCTCCCTGGCGGACCATCCCGAGGTCCGCGCCACACCCGCGACGCTTCCTGTCGCGGCGTGAATCGCTCCAACCTACCCACGAGGAATTGCCATGATCCAGTCCCAGCACAGCCAGACCGCCCGCCACGCGCTCGCGGAGACCGTCGTTCTCGCGAAGGCGCGCAAGAACCTGTCGTTCGCGCAGCTCACCGAAGGCACGGGCCTGAGCGAAGCGTTCGTGACGGCCGCGCTGCTCGGCCAGCATGCGCTGCCGGCCGATGCGGCGCGCAATGTCGCCGACAAGCTCGGCCTCGACGACGATGCGGTGCTGCTGCTGCAGACGATCCCGCTGCGCGGCAGCATCGACGATCGCGTGCCGACCGACCCGACGATTTACCGCTTCTACGAAATGCTGCAGGTGTACGGCACGACGCTGAAGGCACTTGTCCACGAGAAGTTCGGCGACGGCATCATCAGCGCGATCAATTTCCGGCTCGACGTGAAGAAGGTCGACGATCCCGAGGGCGGTTCGCGCGCGGTGATCACGCTCGACGGCAAATACCTGCCGACCAAGCCGTTCTGACGCCGGCGCGGCGCCGCACCGCGGCAGCGGTGCCGTGCAGGCTCTCGCCCGACGTGCATCGGCCGCCGGCCGGCGCACGTTTCCGCCATGCCGTTTCGATGAGGACACAGCCATGGATTTTGTGAAACGCACGATCGATCTTGCGATGCAGAACGTGGAAGAGGGCGGCCGTCCGTTCGCGACGGTGATCGTCCGCGACGGCGAGATCGTCGCGGAGAGCCCGAACCTCGTCGCGCAAACCAGCGACCCGACCGCGCACGCCGAGATCCTCGCGGTGCGCGACGCGTGCCGCAAGCTCGGCACCGAGCACCTGACCGACTGCGAGATCTACATTCTCGCGAGCCCGTGCCCGATGTGCCTCGGCTCGCTGTACTACTGCAGCCCGAAACGCGTGATCTACATCACCACGCGCGAGGACTACGCGCCGTTCTACCGCGACGACCGCAAGTATTTCGAGCTCGACACGTTCTATGCCGAATATGCGAAGCCGATCGAGGCGCGCCGGCTGCCGATGGTGCAGCAGAAGCACGGCGGCGCGATCGACGTGTACCGGCGCTGGAAGGAACTGAACGCGAAGTGATGTGACCCGCGCGGCGCCCAGGCCGCGCGTTGCAGCCGCCCGGCTGCTCGTTTTCCCCACCCTCCGTTTCGTCTTCCGTGTCGTCCGGCGGCGCCCGTGCCGCCGGGGCGCCCGCGCTGCCGCGCGAGGCGGGTCGTGCCCCCGTTTTCCCACCTTCCCAAACATCGATCCCGATCAATGTCCGGAACGGAAATCCGCGATCCAAAAGGTTTTTGACGGGTTTAAAAATTCGCACTGGAGACGACGAAAACGTGCGGAAAGCCCGATGAAAACCGATGAAATCTTCATGACAGCCAGCGCGGTGGCCGCGGTCGTTCGCGACTGATCGCCATCGATCGCCGTGCGTTTTCCCTGCCTGTTTCGTTGCGCCATTCGTTCCGGACGAGGAATCGCTCGATCCCTCTCCGCCAGCACCGCCCGACTGCCGCCGGTCGCGCGTGACGCCTGAGATTCGCTTACCTGCTTGAAACGGACCATCATGAAACGGGATTCATTCAGTACACCTGATGCGATGCATCGACCGACGACGAACATGCTCAAGCCGAACGACACGTTCGTGCGCATCGAAAACGTCGTGAAGAAATTCGGCGACAGCACGGCCGTCGACAACGTGAACCTGACGATCGCGAAGAACGAGCTGTTCGCGCTGCTCGGCAGCTCGGGCTGCGGCAAGTCGACGCTGCTGCGCATGCTCGCCGGGCTCGAGACGGCCACCTCCGGCAAGATCTTCGTCGACGGCGAGGACCTCGCGTCGCTGCCGCCATACCGCCGCCCGGTGAACATGATGTTCCAGTCGTACGCGCTGTTCCCGCACATGACGGTCGAATCGAACGTCGCGTTCGGCCTGAAGCAGGAAGGCACGCCGAAGAACGAGATCCGGGAGCGCGTGGCCGACGCGCTCGCGCTCGTGCAGATGAGCAAGTACGCGAAGCGCAAGCCGCATCAGCTCTCCGGCGGCCAGCAGCAGCGCGTCGCGCTGGCCCGCTCGCTGGTCAAGCGCCCGAAGCTGCTGCTGCTCGACGAGCCGATGTCCGCGCTCGACAAGAAGATCCGCCAGAAGACCCAGCTCGAACTGGTGAACATCATCGAGAAGGTCGACGTGACCTGCGTGATGGTCACGCACGACCAGGAAGAAGCGATGACGATGGCGAGCCGCCTCGCGGTGATGAGCGAAGGCAAGATCGTGCAGATCGGCTCGCCCGGCGAAGTCTACGAATACCCGAACAGCCGTTTCTCGGCCGAATTCATCGGCTCGACCAACCTGTTCGAAGGACGCGTGGTCGAGGACGAACCCGACCACATCTTCGTCGAGAGCGACGATCTCGAAGCGCGCATGTACGTGAGCCACGGCGTGACCGGCCCGCTCGGGATGCCGGTCGGCATCTCGGTGCGCCCGGAGCGCGTGCACGTGTCGCGCGAGAAGCCGGGCTCGAAACACAACTGGGCGCGCGGCGTCGTGACCGACATCGCGTACATGGGCAGCTACTCGCTGTACCACGTGCGCCTGCCGAGCGGCAAGACGGTGGTGTCGAACCTGTCGAGCTCGCACCTGATGAACGACAACGCGCCGGCGTGGAACGACGACGTGTTCGTGTCGTGGTCGCCGGCCAGCGGCGTCGTGCTGACGCAGTGAGGACGCCACGATGAGAACCTCCGCTTCCACTCCGTCCGCGCCGGTGTCTGCCGGCGCCGCGAGCACCGGCGCCGGCAGATCGCGCCCGGGCCGTTTCTCCATGCTGTCGCGCTTCCTGCCGTCGGGCCGCAGCGTCGCGATCGGCGTGCCGTTCGTGTGGCTCGCAGTCTTCTTCGCGCTGCCGTTCGTGCTGGTGCTGAAGATCAGCTTCGCCGACCAGGTGATGGGCATCCCGCCGTACACGTCGCTCGTCGAGATCAAGGACGGTGTCGTGCACTTCGCGCTGCAGCTGTCGCACTACGCGTTCCTGCTGCAGGACGACCTGTACATCGCGACCTACCTCAGCTCGCTGAAGATGGCCGCCGTGTCGACCGTGCTGTGCCTGCTGATCGGCTATCCGATGGCGTACTACATCGCGCGCTCGGAACCGAACCGCCGCAACGTGCTGATGATGGCCGTGATGCTGCCGTTCTGGACGTCGTTCCTGATTCGCGTGTACGCATGGATCGGCATCCTGAAG
This sequence comes from Burkholderia sp. ZZQ-2, assembly GCF_050768715.1. Classification (NCBI taxonomy): domain Bacteria; kingdom Pseudomonadati; phylum Pseudomonadota; class Betaproteobacteria; order Burkholderiales; family Burkholderiaceae; genus Burkholderia; species Burkholderia sp. ZZQ-2. The sequence continues at coordinate 13,633 of NZ_LDVA01000354.1, forward strand.
GACGACGGCCTCCTGAACCACACGCTGATCGCGCTGGGCATCATCCACACGCCGCTGCGCCTCTATCACAGCGACGCGGGCGTCTACATCGGGATGGTCTATTCGTACCTGCCGTTCATGGTGATGCCGCTGTACGCGCACCTCGTGAAGATGGACCTCACGCTGCTCGAGGCCGCGTACGACCTGGGCGCGAAGCCGTGGGTCGCGTTCACGCGCATCACGCTGCCGCTGTCGAAGAACGGGATCATCGCCGGCAGCCTGCTGGTGTTCATCCCGGCGGTGGGCGAGTACGTGATTCCGGAACTGTTGGGCGGCGCCGACACGCTGATGATCGGGCGCGTGATGTGGGATGAATTCTTCAACAACATGGACTGGCCGATGGCGTCCGCGGTGACGGTCGCGATGGTGATGCTGCTGCTGGTGCCGATGGCGCTGTTCCAGTACTACCAGGTCAAGGAACTGGAGGACGCGAAATGATCAAGCCGAGCAAACCGCTGTCGACGGGCGTCCTCGCCTTCGGCTTCCTGTTCCTGTACATCCCGATCATCAGCCTGGTGGTGTACTCGTTCAACGAGTCGAAGCTGGTGACGGTGTGGTCGGGCTTCTCGCTGAAGTGGTACAGCGCGCTGCTGGACGACGACGAGCTGCTGACCGCCGCGTGGCTGTCGCTGAAGATCGGCCTCTTGACGGCCACCGCGTCGGTGGTGATCGGCACGTGGGCGGGTTTCGTGCTCGCGCGCTTCGGCCGTTTCAAGGGCTTCACGCTGTACACGGGGATGATCAACGCGCCGCTGGTGATTCCGGAAGTGATCCAGGGCATCTCGCTGTTGTTGCTGTTCGTTGCGCTGGAGCAGATGTTCGGCTGGCCGAAGGGGCGCGGGATGGTGACGATCTGGATCGGGCACGTGATGCTGTGCGTGTCGTACGTGGCGATCATCGTGCAGTCGCGCGTGAAGGAGATGAACAAGTCGTTGGAGGAGGCGGCGCTCGATCTGGGCGCGACGCCGCTGAAGGTGTTCTTCGTGGTGACGCTGCCGCTGATCTCGCAGGCGCTGCTGTCGGGGTGGCTGCTGTCGTTCACGCTGTCGATCGACGACCTGGTGCTGTCGGCGTTCCTGTCGGGGCCGGGGTCGACGACGCTGCCGCTGGTGGTGTTCTCGCGCGTGCGGCTGGGGCTGAACCCGGAGATGAACGCGCTGGCGACGCTGTTCATCACGGCCGTGACGATCGGCGTGATCGTCGTGAACCGGATGATGATCGCGCGCGAACGGCGCCGCGTGGCCGACATGAAGGCGGCGTTCGCGGTGGCGTGA
>NZ_LDVA01000355.1:0-14739 GCF_050768715.1 Burkholderia sp. ZZQ-2
GCCGGTAGTCGACCGACAGCACGAGCGTGCGCGCACGGGCCGCGAGGCTGCGGCACAGGTTCGCGTGCGAATCGATGCCGCACGCGACGAAGCCGCCGCCGTGGAAGAACACCGTCAGCGGCAAGGGCCCGTCGGCAGCGGGCCGATACAGCCGCGCGGACAACTGACGGCCTGATGCGGGAATCTGCCAGTCCTCTTCGGCGGCGACGGCATCGCCCGGGGCGAACGCGCCGCCGGCGGCGAGACTCGCGCGATACGCGGGAACGGTGAGCTGCGCGAAATCGATCGCGGGTGCCTGGGCGAACGCGGCGAGCAGCGCCTGCGCCTGTGGGTCGAGCGGCATGGGGACTCCTGTCTGAATCGGGTGCGGTTTGAATCAGGTAAACCCGTGTCGCGGTTTTCCCTGAGTCCGTGCCGGACGCTTGCCGGCACGGCCTGACGGGCATTCCAGCGTAGCGGGCAGGGCGCCACATCATCCGATCGGACGATGGTTGGTTCGCCCGGATGGCCAATTCTCACCATTCAGTAAATCTCCCGATGACGCCGGAATTTAGACGCGTCTTAATCATGGCGGCGCGGTTGGGTCGCGTCGGAAACATGTCGTATGGAGGATGGAGCGTGCTGATGGAGACGAGATGGGCTCCGCAAGAGAGCCAGGCAACCAGTGACGAGGCCGACATCGGCGTCGCCGATTTCAGCGAGCTGATGGCGCGCATCTACCAGGGCCCGCTGGAAACGCCGCCGTGGGCGGGTGCGCTCGAGCTGGTTCGCCGGTTGCTGCAGGCCAACTACGTGACGCTGATCCTGCGCGCGGCCGCGAGCGACCGCCGCGCGCCGCTGTCCGTGCACGCATCGGAATACGGCCCGGTCGTGCCGGGTGACGGCGAAGCGTCGTACAACAACTACTACTATTCGCTCGATCCGTTCGTCGGCCTGCCGGCCGATCGCGTGGTCACGGTCGACGACGTGTTCGGCGACACGGGCTGGCTGTCGAGCGAACTGTACAAGCAGTTCCTGAAGCCGCAGGACGTGCGCTACATCCTCGGCGCGGATCTCCGCACGCCGTCGGGCGTCGAGTGCCGGTTCCGCGTATGCCGCAACCATGCTTCGAAACAGTTCTCCGAGCGCGACAAGGCGATCTGCGCGCTGCTGCTGCCGCACCTGAAGCGTGCGGTCGAGCTGCATTCGCGGCTCGACACGGCCGAAGTCGAGCGCTCGATCTACGCGAACGCGATCAACCGGATGCAGATCGGCACGATCACGCTCGACGAGAACGGCACGATCATCGACATGAACAGCGTCGCCGACGAGATCCTGAAGCAGAACAATGGCCTGACGATTGCACGCGGCACGATCGAGGCAACCGATGCGCAGGAGAACCGCACGCTCAAGCGGCTGATCCGCCACGCGGTGATGGGGCACCACGGCACGGCCGCGGCGACCGTCGAGGCGATGCCGATCACGCGCAGCTTCGACAAGCCGCGCCTCGGGCTGCTGGTGCGCACGGTGCTGCTGTCCGACTGGTCGGAGGACAACAAGCGGCGGCCGGCCGTCACGCTGTTCCTGCGCGACCCCGACCGCAAGCCGCAGGGTGCGCAGGAAATCATCCGCAAGCTGTTCGACCTGACGCCGGCCGAGACGTCGCTCGCGCTGCTGCTGACGAACGGGCTGACGCTCGAGGAGGCCGCGGAGGAATCGGGGATCAGCAAGAACACGGCGCGCACGCACCTGCGCGCGATCTTCTCGAAGACGGGCGTCACGCGCCAGGCGACGCTCGTGCGGATTCTGCTCGGGAGCGTCGTGCCGCTCGGGTAAGCGGCAGCCGACGCCGATTCATCGGAACCGGCCGCATTCGTCCGGCGATACATCGGCAGCGATCGACGTGGCACGTGTCATGTGCCACGCAGTAGCGACGACATCACGCGAAAGAGGCTCGCACCCGCGCGAGCCGCTCCTTCATTCAGCGCAGCCGCTCGCGGAGAACGGATGCCCGATGCCGGCGCTGCCGGGCGCGTTCACGACCCGCGCGTGGAACGACCCGCCCACGACGCCAGCGCCGGCCACTGCGCGCAACCGCGCCGGATGAAACCGGCGCCCGTGCGGATCACGAGCGCGCCGATCGCGAGCGCCGCCAGATCGTCGAGACGGCCGAAGCCGATCCGTGCCGCGCCCATCGCGAGCGCCGCCAGCAGCGACGCCAGCGCATCGGTCCTGACATGCCAGCCGCTCGCCTCGAGCAGCGCGGAGCCCGTCTCGCGCGCCTTGCGCAGCATCCAGTGCGACAGCGCGGCCTTGCCGGCGAGCGTGACGGCGACGAGCGCGAGCGTCGTCATGCCCGGCTGTACGACGGGCGGCGCAGCGAACCGGTTCGTCGCGTGCCAGATCATCTGCGCGCCGGTCGCCACGAGCAATGCGCCGAGGCCCGCGAGCGCAAGCGGCTCGCAGGTCGGGCGCCGTTCCGGCGGCAGGCGCGCGTCGAGCCGGCATGCAACGAGGATCAGCGCATCGGCTGCGAGATCGATCGCCGCGTGCGCGACGTCCGCGAGCAACCCCGACGAATGCGCGGACCATGCCGCGACCGTCTCGACGACGAGCAGCAGCAGGTTGATCGCAAGGCTGGCGGCGAGGGCACGGGACGTGGCCGCATAAACGTGGGGCGTGGCGCGCGACGTGCGCTGCATGGCGGATTCGTCTGTCGAAAGCGTGGGTCAGACCCGAACGCTACCGGGCGACGGTGGCAGATCGGTGACAGGCGACAGTCGCGACGCGACCAGTCAGCGATGCGCATCCGGCGGTCTCCGCGGCCCACACAGATGCGAGACAAGTTGCCGGCGTGCGCCGGGTCGGCCGAACAGGCGCTCACCGGGCATCGCGATAGTGATCCCTGATGAATACGGGAAGATCGTTTGACGGTGGCGCGAAAGGCACCTGATACATCATGTCGCCGACAAATCCGCGGTGATAGGTGGCGTGATTGACGACATGCAGCACGATTTGCTCGCGGGTCATGACGCCTTCTCCTCCGCCAACAAACTCGAAATGAACGGCTTTCGCGAGATCCGCGTCCGACCAGGTGTCGACAAGATTGATGTACCAGCGGTCCATTTCCTGAACCGCTTTCCAAAGATCGGAAACGGCAGGCGTGTGGTCGGTGTTGCGCGAGGTGTAGGTGTGCTTCTTTCCTTGCAGATGATGTCTGAAAATGTCGTCGACCACGTAGACATGATTCAAAGTATGCACCATGTTTCCGAACCGCGTCGGTCTCTGCCGAAGGGCTTCGCCAGCCGGCAGGTCCATCACGCTCTTGAACGTCAGTCCATTCGCCCAGGACTTGTAGCGCACCAGCATTCTTAAGGTGTCTGCCGCCGAGGCGGGCAGTGTGATGCGATCGGTGGTTACGGATGGAGCAATCGGGTTCTGCGGGGGGGGCAGACATGCTGAACTCCTTGCGTGTTTTCGAGCGTCAGAACAGTGCTCAGGTTGATCCGGTGCTGTCGCGTCACGCCGGCAAGCAGTCTTGCGAGCAAGCTGTTCAGCGTATGGGGCGACCCGGACAGGCGTTATGTGCGCCAGTTCGCCCGAACATCAGGTTGCAGCTTTCTCGTTTGCCTTTTCAAAGGCCGTGAAGCCGGCCTTCGACGTGCGTGCGAGTCTTGCCGCCGACCCAGATTTGGCCAGCCTCGTCGCGGGTCAAATGAATGCGGCCATGGCGGCCGAGGCGTGTCCCCTGGGCGGCGACATAGTCGTCCTCAACCACACCTGTCGCGAACAGCCACTGCGCCATTGAAGCATTGAGGCTTCCAGTAACTGGATCTTCGACGATAGCGCCCAGATGGTCGCTGAAGAAGGCGCGAACCTCGAAGGCCGCGTTGCCGCCTGTTGCATGAGGGCCAATAACGCCGACATCGATCCGGCCGGGCCAACTGCGGAGCGGATTGAGGGCAAGCACCGTCTCCGCCGACACCAGCCTGATGCCCAGCCATCCGGGGCCGTTATCGATCCAGGCGGCATCGAGGACATCGCCCGATTCGATCCCCAGCAGTCGCCGAGCCTGATCCAATTCATCCTGTGTTGGCGCACCGGAGCGGATCAGCGGCGGGGCGGCGAAGGAAAGCCGCTCGTGATTGCGTCGGATCGGAACCAGCCCGGCGCCGCATTCCTGGACGATTTCCGCTTCGCTCTTCGGCACGCGGCCCGTCGAGAGCCACGCATGACAACTGCCGAGCGTCGGGTGCCCGGCAAAAGGCATCTCCCTGTCCAGCGTGAAGATCCTGACCCGGTAGTCAGCCTCAGGATGCGTGGGTGGCAAGAGAAAAGCGGTCTCGGACAGGTTGAACCACCGCGTCAACCGCTGCATGTCATCCGTTGCCAGGGCATCGGCACCGATAACGACCGCCAGCGGATTGCCCGAAAACGGCCCGGCGCCGAAGACATCGATCATATGGATCGCAAAAGTCATGACATCGCTCTTTCAATTCAGATCGGTTCGTGAGGGCGCCGTCAAGCCGGGATATCAACGTTGCCAGGCAAGCAGCCGGACTCCCGCAACGGCGAACACCGCGGATAGCGTGCCTTCAATCCAGCGCCGGAGGCGGGTATACAGGGCGATCATCCTAGCGGTCGAGAAGAGGACCGCATAACCACCAAACACGATGACGGCGAGGAACGCGCAACCACCGATGATCGCCGGCAAGGTACCGCCGGGGGCGTGCTCCGGAAGCCCAAGTGACATGATTGCCATCCAGGCCAGAACCGCCTTCGGGTTTCCGATATGCATGAGAACGCCCTGGCGGTAGAGCCGCCGATAGCGAGGTGTCGAGCGTCCCGGTTCCATCTTCGCGAAGTCGGAGCCCGGTTTCAGCGCCGACCTGCCCGTGCGGAACGCCAGGTAGAGCAGGTAGACACCACCCACCATCTTGATGACGAAAAGCGCCTCGGCATAGGCCGCCAGCACGGCGGAAACGCCGGTCGCCGCCAGGATCGCCCAGAAGAGTGAGCCCGTGATGACGCCTGCCGCTAGAACGAGGGCAGGCAGGCGGCCGTCACGCATCGCTGTTCCCATGATCGCCATGTTGCTCGGCCCGGGGCTGGCGGTGGCGATGAGATAGGTGCCGTAGGCGAGTGCGATCTGACTGGCGATCATTCGAGTTTCTCCAGAGATGCGGGGCGTCTCCAGCGTTATGGCTGGAGGTCTCCGCGATGAACGATATGGATCTTGTTCCCGTCGGGGTCGCGCAGATACGCGCCGAAGTAGCCGTCACCGTAGCGGGGGCGTAACCCGGGTGCACCGTCGTCCGTCCCGCCGTGCTCAAGACCCTTCGCGTAGGCCGTGTTCACGGCTTCTTGCGACGGGGCCAGAAAGGCGACCATGCTGCCGTTGCCGATGGTCGCCGGCTCGCCATCGTAAGGAATGTAGACATAGAAGCGCGGCAGCGGCGTTTGACCGGTTACCCAGCAAAGCGCCGGAGGCCCGCCATCGGACGTGACGACGCGACGCTTCAGTCCGAGCGGAGCGAGTACCGCGTCATAGAAACGGCCTGCCCGCCCAAGATCACGCGCCCCAACTGTTACATGGCTGAACATTCGACTCTCCACACGCCCGTCATGGCGATCAGGCGCCTCCAGAAATGCATGACTTCATCCAATCACATCGCGCATGTTACGCTTGTTGTTTATATAAATAGTGTCACGTGACACTAATATCTAGGCGGCGAACATGCTCCTGCAATCTCCCTGGTCACCACGGCTTGCCGACATCGAGGCGAATACCGCCGAGCGGTTGGTCCTCGCCCTGGCCGACGACATCGTCGAGGGGCGGCTGACGGGAGGCGACCGCCTGCCCGCTCATCGCGATCTCGCGTTGAAACTGGGGATTGGCCTTGGCACGGTGACGAAAGCCTATGCCGCGCTTGAACGGCGCGGCCTGACGCGCAGCATCAAGGGCCGGGGAACCTTCGTGGCGATTCGCCAGGCGCATCAGGATCGCCAGATCGACCTTTCGTCCAATGTGCCGCCAGCCATGCTCAACGCTCGCTTGCTGGCGCGAACATTGACGGGGATCGCACGCAAGATCGATGCGGACCACCTCAATCTCTATGCCCCGCCCGCTGGGCATATGGAGCACCGACGTGTGCTGGCTCGCTGGCTCGAAACGCTGGGCCTGATGGTGGAACCGTCTCATCTGGTGCTAACGAGCGGCGCCCGCCAGGCGCTATCGTTGGCGTTCGATCTTGCCTGCGGCTCGCAAGGGCTGCTTCTGACCGAGCGGATTACCTATCCTGGCGCGATCGCGCTGGCTCGGCGCAACGGATATCGGATGCAAGGCGTCGAGACCGACGCGCAAGGGATGGTGCCGGGGGCACTGGCGGACGCACTCGACGGCACCGCATCGACCGGCAGCAAGGCGGTCTATCTCACGCCGACGCTGCACAACCCGACCACTGCGACGATGGGCACGGAACGAAGGCAGGCCATCGTGGATATATGCCGCCGGGTGGGCGCGTGGATCATCGAGGACGGCGTCTATGCGTCGGCAGAGCAGGCTTCGCCACCGCTTGCGGCATTGGCGCCCGAGATCGCCTTTCATGTGAACGGACTGTCCAAATCGCTTGGCCCCGGTTTGCAGATCGGCGTGCTCGCGCTGCCGGCCGGACTCAACGACGCAGCGGAGGACGCGCTGCGGGACCTGCCAATGGCGCCGTCGCCGCTCTCTTGCGCAGTGGTTGAGGAATGGCTGGCCACCGACGTCATCTCCTCGATCCAGCGGGATCTGCACCATGAGGCGCGGCGTCGATCCAATCTGGCCATCTCTCTGCTCGGCGCGAGCGAACTGGTCTCGCATCCCGGCGCCTACAACGCCTGGCTGCCGATGGAGCGCGATGCTGCCAATCGTGTCGCATCCGTCGCTGCAGCGATGCATATCAAGTTGACCCCTCCGGAATCCATGATGGTGAACCCGGAAGATCGGGCGAGCGGGATCCGACTTTGCCTCGGCGGCCCGTCGTTCGACGATCTGACGGAAGCACTGACCCTTCTGGCAGGGCTGCTGAAGCAGCGCGCTTGACGCCACCGGGCGAGCACCGTACTGGCCGACGGCCGCGCGCCGCATACCGGCGGGGACATACCGATATTCCATGATCTCGACATTATAGAAATAATGTCAAATCCATAAATCGGCATAATTTTATTTTTAACGGTTTACGTTATATTATTGACGAAATTGCCACCGAAACCTGCCATGTCCGATCTCGCCGCCGACGAATCCCGCCTGACCGCCGAAATCGAGCGCCTCAAGGCCGACTTCCCGAAAACCCGCGAGCTGTATCGCGAAGCCTGCGCGCTGCTGTTCTTCCGCTTCGGCATCACGCCCACCGCGAACCGCCTGTACCAGCTCGTTCGCAAGGGCAGCATGAGCACGCCGACGGCCGTGCTCGGCGAGTTCTGGGCCGAGTTGCGGGAAAAGAGCCGCGTCCGCATCGAGCATCCCGACCTGCCGGCCGATCTGCAGGCGGCCGCCGGCGAACTCGTCGCGGCGCTATGGAATCGGTCGAGCGCCGACGCGGCCGCCGCGCTCGACGCATTGCGCGCGGAAGTCGAAGCCGAGCGGACGGCGGCGAAGGCGGAAGTCGCGGCGCTGCAGGCTGAGCTGGCCCGCACCGAAACCGCGCTGGAGCAACGCACGGCCGCGCTGCTGGCCGCGCAGGTGCGCATTCAGGAACTGGAGCAGGCGAGGGCGGCCGACGAAGCATCGCGGCAAGCGCTGCAAGCGGACATCGAGCGCCTGACAGCCGACAACGCGGAAGGCGACCGTGCACTCGCGCAGGCCCGCGCGGATTTCACCACCCAGCTCGACCGGTTACGCGACGACGCCGGCCGGGCCGAGGAACGCTTGCGTGCGTCGGAGAAGCGGGCGCTCCAGGAGATCGATCGAGAGCGGCTCGCCGCCGCGCGACTGCAAAAGGAGCTCGATGCCGTGACATCGCGCACGGAGCAGCGCGATGCGCAGCAGCGGAAAGATGTTGCCGCGCTGCAGGCACAACTGGGCGACGCGCTGCATCGATGCGGCGTGCTTCAGGGGCAGCTCGACGCTGCGCAGGCGGCCGATGCGGCGCGCGGCAAGGAACTCGATGCACTGCGGCGCGAGATGACGGTGCTCGTGCGCCGCGCGCCGCTGCGTGGTGCCAAGGCGGGACCGGCCGCGCAACGGGACGAGCGACGGGCACGCACGAGAAAGCGTGTCGACGAAGCGCCGCGCTGACGGCGCGGCCACGAGCGTGCATCAGCCGATGGCGATGCACGCCAACAGCCGGCAAGCAGGCAAACGAGGCGACTACACCCCCGATCGCCCACCCACCGCGACGGCCACGCCGGCTCCGGTGGACAAAATCAGTCCATGGGAACAACAAAATCGTGATCTGACGACTGGATTATTCCGACGGAGAAATGAGCTTGAACATCATGGATCAGGATATTCGGAATATGCTCTGTCGCTACCGTGATCGAGATATCGGTTTGCAACAGCTTCGCGCGTGGTTGGACAGCCAGGGAGCGCGTGTCGAGGCCCAAATTCCACGAGTTATGCGGAAGCTCGATGAATCGCCCGCGACGAAACCGGGTCGTGCGCGTGACGCCGCGTGCGCGGCAACGCGGAGCAGGGAAAGGAAGGCCGGCGCAACGTTTGGGTGCCCGGCGGGGATCGGGTAAAGTGCCGCTCAACATGCCGGATCGACGCCGCTAGACGACCGGTCTAATCGTTGCTAACATACGCCACCATGAATGCATCTTCAGGCGCCGAAGTCCGCCAGCACATCCTGAATATCGCCAAGCCGATCATGCTCCACAAGGGGTTTTCGGCGGTCGGCCTGAACGAGATTCTCGCTGCGGCGGGCATCCCGAAGGGCTCGTTCTACCATTACTTCGGCTCGAAAGAGGCATTCGGCGAAGCGCTGCTCGAAGCGTATTTCGACAGCTATCACGCGCATCTCGACAACCTGCTCAAGCATCAGGCCGGCACCGGCGCCGAGCGCCTGATGACGTACTGGCGCAACTGGCTGCACACGCAATGCGCGGACGATCCGCAAGGCAAGTGCCTCGCGGTGAAGCTCGGCGCGGAAGTGTCGGATCTGTCGGAAACGATGCGCGCGGTGCTGCGGCAGGGCACGAGCCAGATCATCGAGCGGCTCGCAGGCGGCATCGAGGCCGGACTGGCCGACGGCTCGCTGAGCGGGATCGCCGATCCGTCGCACACGGCCGCGATCCTCTACGAGATGTGGCTGGGCGCGACGCTGCTGGAAAAGATTCACCGCGACCGCAAGCCGCTCGAAAGGGCGATGGTCGAAACGCGGCGCATGCTGAACCTGCCGCCGGCCGAGCATGGCGGCGCACAGTCGTAACCCGGGCGCGCATCGGCGCGCCTTGTTTTTGTCCTGAATCTAGACGACTGGTCTACTCAAGCAAGTATGACGAACGTGCCACGCCGCGTTACGCTGTTCCCCATTGTTTCAAGCGCCCGCACGCAGCCGCGACGGCCCGACCGCCGACGTTGCAGCATGCGGGCGTCTCCGCTGCTCCACCCCTGATCCGATCGTGCCCACGAAGCACGTCCATTCCTGTTGACGGAGGCTTACATGCCGCAAAGCAAGTCCGCAAACCGCCAGATCGTCCTGAATTCGCGCCCGGTCGGCGCGCCGACGCCGGGCAACTTCCGCACCGAATCCGGTGCCGTGCCGACGCCCGGCGCCGGCCAGGTGCTGCTGCGCACGGTCTGGTTGTCGCTCGACCCGTACATGCGCGGCCGGATGAGCGATGCGCCGTCCTATGCGCCGCCGGCCCAACTCGGCCAGCCGATGGTCGGCGGCACCGTCAGCCAGGTCGTCTCGTCGAACCTGCCCGCGTTCCGCGAAGGCGACCTCGTGGTCGCGGGCGCCGGGTGGCAGGACTATGCGCTGTCCGACGGCCGCGACCTGATTCCGCTCGGCCGCGACGTCGCGCATCCGTCGTATGCACTCGGCGTGCTCGGCATGCCGGGCTTCACCGCCTACACGGGGCTGCTGAAAATCGGCGAGCCGAAGGCCGGTGAAACCGTGGTCGTCGCGGCGGCGAGCGGCGCGGTCGGCGCGGTGGTCGGCCAGATCGCCAAGCTGAAGGGCTGCCGCGTGATCGGTGTCGCGGGCGGCGCCGACAAGTGCGCATACGTGACCGATACGCTCGGTTTCGACGCGTGCGTCGATCACCGCGACCCGGCATTCGCCGCGAAGCTGAAGGACGCATGCCCGAACGGCATCGACGTCTATTTCGAGAACGTCGGCGGGGCCGTGTTCGACGCGGTGTGGCCGCTGCTCAACGATCACGCACGCGTGCCGGTGTGCGGGATCATCGCGCACTACAACGACGCGGCGTACGACGACACCGCGGTGTCGACCGGCCGTGATCGCGTGCCGGCACTGATGGGCACGATCCTGCGCAAGCGCATCCGGATGCAGGGGTTCATCATCCTCGACCACTATGCGACCGGTTATGCGCCGTTCCTGAAAGAGATGAGCGAATGGGTCGCGCAGGGCAAGGTGAAGACGCTCGAGGACGTCGTCCCCGACCTGGCCGACGCGCCGGAGGCGCTGATCGGCCTGCTGGCCGGCAAGAACTTCGGCAAGGTCGTCGTGCGCGTGGGCCCGGACGAACTGGCCTGATACCGCGGGACGGCAAACCATGACGATTGCACGCTGGCGTCGCGCGACGCCGGCTTGTGGCATGCTCGATTTCGATTCAAAAGGAGTGACAAGATGGCGCTACACGTGATTGCGTCCCTGTACCTGAAACCCGAACACGCGGAGGCCGCCGAAGCCGAGCTGCGCAGCATGGTCGCGAAGACGCGCGCCGAGCCGGGCAACCGGCGCTACGACCTGTTCCGCGAACAGGACGGTTCGCCCAACCTGCACCTGTACGAGATCTACGACGACCAGGCCGCGTTCGACGCACACCTCGCGAGCCCGTATTTCGGCGAATTCCGCGTGAAATCGGCCGACTGGTTCGCGGCGCCGGCGGTCATCAAGGTGCTGTCCGGCATCGACGTGGCCGAGTAACGAAGCAGCACCCACGCCGCGGCCCGCTCCGCCCCGGGCCGCGCGGCAGCCGTCTCGCCCGGCAACGGCGAAGACAGCGACGAAATCGAAAACCCCGCGCGGCGCGCGATGCGCGTCGTTTCCCCAATACACCGGCCCCGGAGGCTGAATGGTCACCCTCAACATCAACGGCGAAACCCGCACGGTCGACGCCCCCGACGACATGCCCTTGCTCTGGGTGCTGCGCGACGTCGTCGGCCTCACCGGCACGAAATTCGGCTGCGGGATCGCGCAATGCGGCGCGTGCACCGTGCATCTCGACGGCGTCGCCGCGCGCTCGTGCGTGCTGCCGGTCGCGGCCGTCGCGGGCCGCAAGATCACGACGATCGAAGCCGTCGGCGCGACGCCGGCCGGCCACAAGGTCCAGCAGGCGTGGCGCGAGCTCGACGTCGTCCAGTGCGGCTATTGCCAGTCGGGGCAGGTGATGGCCGCCACCGCGCTGATCGCATCGAACCCGAACCCGAGCGACGCCGACATCGACGCGGCGATGGCCGGCAACATCTGCCGCTGCGGCACGTACAACCGGATTCGCGCGGCCGTGAAGCAAGCCGCGAAGGAGGCGTGACATGTCTCGAGGACTGATCGAAGCAGGCAAGGTCGCTGGACAAGCCGCCGGCGCGGGCGTATCGCGCCGTTCGTTCCTCAAGCTCGGCATGTCGCTGGGCGCGGCGGCGGGGGGTGGCCTGCTGCTCGGTTTCAGCCTGCCGGCGGCAGGCGACGATGCGCGGCGCTCGGTGATCGGCGGTGACGCGGCCGAACCGGCGCAGCCCGGCGTGTTCGCGCCGAGCGCGTTCGTGCAGATCGACCGCGCCGGCAAGATCACGCTGGTGATGCCGAAGGTCGAGATGGGGCAGGGTGTCTATACGGCGCTGCCGATGCTGATCGCCGAGGAGCTCGAGGTACCGCTGTCGAGCGTGACGCTCGATCATGCGCCGCCGAACGAGAAACTGTTCACGGATCCGCTGCTCGGCGGCCAGCTCACCGGCGGCTCGACGTCGGTGCGCTACGCGTGGGAACCGATGCGCCGCGCGGGCGCGACCGCGCGCACGCTGCTGGTCTCGGCGGCCGCGAAGCAATGGAGCGTCGATCCGGCATCCTGCCGTGCGGTGAACGGCGAAGTGCAGCATCCGCCGAGCGGCCGGCGCGCATCGTACGGCCAGCTGGCCGACGCCGCGGCGAAGCTGCCGGTGCCGAAGGACGTCGTGCTGAAGAAGCCGGCGGATTTCAAGCTGATCGGTACGCCCGCGAAGCGCCTCGATTCGCCGGAGAAGGTCGACGGCACCGCGCAGTTCGGGCTCGACGTGCGCCTGCCCGGCATGCTGTACGCGGTGATCGTGAACAGCCCGGTGTTCGGCGGCACGGTCGCGAGCGTCGACGACACGGCCGCGAGGAAGATCCCCGGCGTGCGCCAGGTCGTGCGCGTCGACAACGCGGTGGCGGTGGTCGGCGATCACACGTGGGCCGCGAAGCGCGGTGCATCGGCGCTCGTCGTGAAGTGGAACGAGGGCGCGGGCGCGAAGGTGTCCACGAAGGACATCGTTGCCGACCTCGCGCAGGCGGCGGTGAGCGGCAAGGGCGCGGTCGCGCGCAAGGAAGGCGATGTCGGCCACGCGTTCGCAAACGCGAAGACGCGCGTCGACGCTGTCTACGAACAGCCGTTCCTCGCGCACGCGACGATGGAGCCGGTGAACTGCACGGTGCACGTGCGCGGCGACGGCTGCGAGATCTGGGTCGGCACCCAGGTGCCGACGCGCGCGGTTGACACCGTGCAGCAACTCACGGGCCTGTCGCCCGACAAGATCGTCGTGCACAACCACTTGCTCGGCGGCGGCTTCGGCCGGCGGCTCGAAACGGACATGATCGACCAGGCCGTGAAGGTCGGAAAACAGGTCAACGCGCCGGTGAAGGTGATCTGGACGCGCGAGGAAGACATCCAGCACGACATGTATCGGCCGTACTACTACGACAAGATTTCGGCCGGCCTCGACGCGAACGGCAAGCCGATCGCGTGGCAGCACCGGATCGTCGGCTCGTCGCTCATGGCGCGCTTCGCGCCGCCCGCGTTCCGAAATGGTATCGATCCTGACGCGGTCGAAGTCTCGGCTGATCTGCCGTACGACCTGCCGAACCAGCTCGTCGACTACGTGCGCCAGGAGCCGCGCCACGTGCCGACCGCGTTCTGGCGTGGCGTCGGGCCGACCCGGGGCACGTTCGTCGTCGAGAGCTTCATCGACGAACTGGCCGCGCAGACCAAGACCGACCCCGTGCAATACCGCCGTGCATTGCTCGGCAAGGCGCCGCGCGCGCTGAATGTGCTCGACGTCGCGACGAAGGCGGCCGGCTGGGGCCCGTCGCTGCCGAAGGGGCAGGGGCGCGGCGTGTCTGTGATGTATGCATTCGGCACTTTCTTCTCAATGGTAGTCGACGTCGCGGTGGATAACGGCGAGGTGCAGGTCAAGCGCGTCGTGTGCGCGGTCGATTGCGGCATGTCCGTCAACCCGAACACGATCGAGGCGCAAGTGCAGGGCGGCATCATCTTCGGGATCACGGGCGCGCTGTACGGCGAGATCACGATCGAGGACGGCCGTGTCGTGCAGAGCAATTTCACCGATTACCGGATGCTGCGGATCAACGAGACACCGCCGATCGAGGTGCATCTGGTGAAAAGCGGCGAAGCGCCGGGCGGGATCGGCGAACCGGGCACGGCCGCGACGGCCGCGGCATTGTCGAACGCGATCTTCGCGGCGACCGGCAAGCGGCTGCGCAAGCTGCCGGTCGGCGATCAGCTGAAGACGGCTTGAGGGGAGGCGACGATCATGCGAAACCTCGCCCTGAATACGTTCCGTGCATCGCTGCTCGCGCTGTCCGCCATGCTGGCCGGCCCGGCCGCGCAGGCCGCGCAGACGGCACCGGCCGACAGCGCGCTCGTCGCTCGCGGCGCATACCTCGCGAAAGCGGGCGACTGCGTCGCGTGCCACACCGCGCCGCGCGGCACGCCGTTCGCCGGCGGCCTGAAGATGGTCACGCCGATGGGCGCGATCTACACGACCAACATCACGCCCGATCCGGAAACGGGCATCGGCGGCTATACGGAAGCCGAGTTCGCCGGCGCGCTGCGCAAGGGCGTCGCGAAGGACGGTCACAACCTGTATCCGGCGATGCCGTATCCGTCGTACGCGAAGCTGAAGGACGAGGACGTCAAGGCGCTGTACGCGTACTTCATGCACGGCGTCGAACCGGTGAAGCAGGCGAACCGGCCGTCCGACATCCCGTGGCCGCTCAACATGCGCTGGCCGCTCGCGTTGTGGAACATGGTGTTCCTCGACACGACGCCTTACGCCGACAAGCCGGCCAAGGACGCGATGTGGAACCGCGGCGCGTACCTCGTGCAGGGGCTCGGGCACTGCGGGTCGTGCCACACGCCGCGCGGCGTCGGCTTCCAGGAGAAGGCGCTCGACGAAGGCGGCGCGGCGTTCCTGTCGGGTGCGCCGATCGACAACTGGTTCGCATCGAACCTGACCGGCGAGCCCAACACGGGGCTCGGCCGCTGGAACGAGGCCGAGGTCGCGCAGTTCCTGAAGACCGGCGCGAACCGCCATGCGACCGCGTTCGGTTCGATGGT
>NZ_LDVA01000356.1:0-7913 GCF_050768715.1 Burkholderia sp. ZZQ-2
GCAATGCGTCAGGGTGGGGAACGTTCGCCGGTTCGGGCCTCATGCACACGCGCGCCTGTCATCGTCAAGTCGCTCGCGCAGGCCTCGGCGCGCGAGCGCCGGACCGATGCGAGGCCTGAGCGGTGTGCCGTGGGCCGAGGGTCCGGTCAGATCTGGACCATCTCGAAGTCTTCCTTGCGGGCGCCGCATTCAGGACACGTCCAGTTGATCGGGACGTCTTCCCAGCGCGTGCCCGGGGCGATGCCCTCTTCGGGCAGCCCGGCTTCTTCGTCATAAATCCAGCCACAAATCAGGCACATCCAGCTCTTGTATTCCATCTTAAGCCGCGTCGGGAAAGTCGGTAAATTCGGGAGCCATGATGGTACCGTGTCGGGGCCGGACTGCCTAGCAATCGCGCTGGAGTAAGGCGACTACGTTGCGCTGCGCTAAAAAATCCGTCGTGCGGGCCGGATTCCGCCGCATAATGGCTGAAAAGTGCGGCCTGCCGGGCAACACAGGGCCGAAAACGCCCATTTCGCCTCGCCGTCCGCATGTCCGTCGCTTTCCCGTTTTTCTCTTGCCCCATTTTTACATGTCCAGCAACGCCCCTCCGATCGTCCTCACCTTCGGCCTGTCCGATCCCACCGGCGGCTCCGGCCTCCAAGCCGATCTGATGACCCTGGCGAGCATGGGCTGTCACGGCGTGTCCGTCCTGACGGGCTACACGGTGCGCGACTCGGCCGCCTGCGACGAAGTCACCGGCCTCGATCCCGACGTGGTCGCCGCCCAGGCCCGCATGCTGCTCGAAGACATGCCGGTTGCCGCATTCAAGATCGGCGCGGCGACGCGTGCGGAAGTCGTGAGCGCGATCGCCGAGGTCGTCGCCGACTACGACGGCGTGCCGCTCGTACTCGCGCCGGACTTCACGCTCGACGACGAACACGTGCTCGCCGCCGACGACCTGCGCGAATCGATCGCTGACCTGCTCGCGCCGCAAACCACGCTGCTGGTTGCCGACTACGCGACGCTGATCGCGCTCGCGCAGCCGGACGGCGACGCCGAGGCGCCGAATCTCGACGCGGCCGTGTCGCACCTGCTGTCGCAGGGCTGCGAGTACATCCTGTCGTCCGAGACCGGCTCGCATCGGCTCGTCAACACGCTGTACGGCGAAGAAGGCCAGCTGCGCGAGGACATGTGGGATCGTTCGCCGCATCGGCTGATGGGCATCACCGACACGCTGGGCGCGGCCATCGCGGCACTGCTCGCGAACGGCCAGGAGCCGCCCGAAGCGGTTCGTGAGGCGCAGGAATACCTGTACCAGGCCGTGCGTGACGCGTTCCGGCCCGGCATGGGCGCGTATTTGCCCGACCGGTTCTTCTGGGCGCGCAGCAATGAAGACGCGGATACCCCGCCGGCGGTGAAGGTCGACCCGGTGCCGAGGACGTCGCACCGGCATTGAGCCGGACACGGCGGGCCCGTCCCGCCGTCGCGGCGAACTCGCGGCGCCATCCTTGCCGCACCCCGGCCGTCCCGCGCGCGCCGCCGATTCAACGGCACCAATAAAAAAAGACCCGCATCGCTGCGGGTCTTTTCTTTTGGCTGGAACGCGCATCGCTGCGCGCTCCGGACACCATCGACCGAAGTCGATTACATGTCCATGCCCATGCCGCCCATGCCGCCCGGCATGCCGCCCGGCATCGGTGCGTCTTCCTTCGGCAGTTCGGCAACAGCTGCGTCCGTCGTCAGCAGCAGGCCTGCAACCGAAGCTGCGTTCTGCAGTGCGGTACGCGTGACCTTGGTCGGGTCGACGACGCCGGCTTCGACCATGTCGACGTACTCGCCCGTCGCTGCGTTGTAGCCATAGTTGCCCGTACCTGCAGCAACTGCCGCCACCACGACGCTCGCTTCTTCGCCGCCGTTCGTGACGATCTGACGCAGCGGCTCTTCCATTGCGCGCAGCACGATCTTGATGCCGGCGTTCTGGTCGGCGTTCGCGCCGGTCAGGCCTGCGATCGCGGTGCGAGCGCGGATCAGCGCAACGCCGCCACCTGCCACGATGCCTTCTTCCACAGCTGCGCGCGTTGCGTGCAGTGCGTCTTCGACACGTGCCTTCTTTTCCTTCATTTCGACTTCGGTCGCTGCGCCGACCTTGATCACTGCAACACCACCGGCCAGCTTGGCCACGCGCTCTTGCAGCTTTTCACGGTCGTAGTCCGACGTCGCTTCTTCGATTTGCGCGCGCACTTGCTTCACGCGTGCTTCGATGTTCACGGCTTCGCCTGCGCCGTCGATGATCGTCGTGTTTTCCTTGCCCACTTCGATGCGCTTCGCCTGGCCCAGTTCTGCCAGCGTTGCCTTCTCGAGCGTCAGGCCGGTTTCTTCGGCGATCACTTGGCCGCCCGTCAGGATCGCGATGTCTTCCAGCATCGCCTTGCGACGATCGCCGAAGCCAGGCGCCTTGACCGCAACGGTCTTCAGGATGCCGCGGATGTTGTTCACGACCAGCGTTGCGAGCGCTTCGCCTTCGATGTCTTCAGCGATGATCAGCAGCGGACGGCCAGCCTTCGCGACTTGCTCGAGCACCGGCAGCAGATCACGGATGTTCGACACCTTCTTGTCGTGCAGCAGCACGAACGGGTTGTCGAGGACGGCGACTTGCTTTTCCGGGTTGTTGATGAAGTACGGCGACAGGTAACCGCGGTCGAACTGCATGCCTTCGACGACGTCGAGTTCGTCGGCCAGCGACTTGCCGTCTTCGACGGTGATGACGCCTTCCTTGCCGACCTTGTCCATCGCTTCAGCGATGCGATCGCCGATCGACGTGTCGCTGTTCGCCGAGATCGAGCCGACCTGTGCGATTTCCTTGTTCGTCGTGCACGGCTTGCTGATCTTCTTCAGCTCGTCGACAGCCGCTGCGACTGCCTTGTCGATGCCGCGCTTCAGGTCCATCGGGTTCATGCCCGATGCGACGTACTTCATGCCTTCGCGAACGATCGATTGCGCGAGGACGGTTGCCGTCGTCGTGCCGTCGCCTGCGTTGTCGCTGGTCTTGGAAGCAACTTCCTTGACCATTTGCGCGCCCATGTTCTGGAGCTTGTCCTTCAGCTCGATTTCCTTCGCGACCGACACACCGTCCTTGGTGACCGTCGGGCCGCCGAAGCTGCGCTCGAGCACCACGTTGCGGCCCTTCGGACCCAGCGTGACCTTGACTGCGTTGGCGAGAATGTTCACGCCTTCGACCATCTTCGAACGGGCGGAATCGCCGAATACGACGTCTTTAGCTGCCATCTTCTAACTCCTTGAATTCTTGGGAATATGTACCGTCGGTGGACGCTTACTTGGCGTTGACCACGGCCATGATGTCTTCTTCGCGCATGACCAGCAGTTCGTTGCCGTCGACCTTCACGGTCTGGCCTGCGTACTTGCCGAACAGGACGCGATCGCCGACCTTCACGTCGAGCGCGATCGGGGCGCCCTTGTCGTCACGCTTGCCCGGGCCGACGGCCAGGACTTCGCCCTGGTCCGGCTTTTCAGCAGCGGCGTCGGGGATCACGATGCCCGAGGCGGTCTTGGTTTCCTGATCCAGGCGCTTGACGATCACGCGATCGTGCAAAGGACGAAGGTTCATATTCACTCCTCTCTTGACTGAGATTGAAGAACGCTTAGGGAATCTGCCCGGCTTATCGCCCGGCAGAGAATTGTTAGCACTCTCGTGCAGCGAGTGCTAATTATATGGACGGGTTTTGACAAATTCAAGAAGGGGGATTGACGGTTTTTTTCGGGCCGGCGAAGCCCGCTCGACCTCGAACGTTGCTCACCCGAACGTGAACCCGGGACAACCTCGACGAACCAGGAACACCCCCGATATGTCCTGCAAAAACAATAGCTTGGACATAAACCCGGGCGACAGCCCGAGAAACCAGGAAGACGCCGCGCGCCACTTGCTCGATCCGTCCCCACCGGAAAACCGCACGGCCACGATCCCTCAGGGATATCCCGCGTATCCGGGCAAACCCAGGCAAATTATATGGGGTACGGATACCCCACTGCGCTTGCGGGGAGGAAGCACTGCCCCGCATTCGTCCCCTCTGGACAAGAGAAGTTCATCATCTTGCTGCGCCATGGCTGGCGCACGGAATCGCACAGGACTCGGACGCCCTGCCCGTCGACACGTCATGCATCGGATCCACGAAATCGCTGGCGCGAAACGGGCTGCCCACGCGATAACCGCCGAGAGCAGCCCGGATCACCATCACACAATTAGACGGACGAATCTCCCGGAATGGTCTAAACCAGCGCGGACGCAGGGCTCTCGGCGATCGCACGCTGCGGGACCGCGCCGGGGGCCGCAAAATTCTCCTCCATCGAAAAGTCGTCGACCATATCGAGCCGGTAGCCATGCGTATACACGGCACTCAATTGAAGCCCGTTTTCCGGACGAAGCGCCAATTTTTGTCGAAGTCGATAGATATGCGTGTCGAGGCTCCGCGATGTTCCATCGAGCGCTCGCCCCCACGCCAGCGTCGACAAGGAATCCCGGGAAAGCACGCTCCCGATGTTGGTGAACAGGAAATTTGCCAGCGCAAATTCCTTTGCCGTCAAGTCGATGATCTTTCCGTGCACGGCGATTGTGCGCGCCAGCGGGTTCAACACATACGCTCCGACCTCGACCCTGCTGTCGGGTTTCTTGTTGCGGCCATTTCGACGCAACAGCGCGTTGACGCGAGCGGCCAACTCGATCTCGCGGAACGGCTTGCCGATGTACTCGTCGGCTCCTGCGTCCAGCGCGGCGGCAACATCTGCTTCAAGCGTTCTCGCGGCAAGGAACAAAACGACCGGCTCATCTCCGACGTTGGCCCGAATCCAGTGCAGCAAATTCAGGCCGTTGGCATCTGGAATTCGCCAATCGAGCACGATGAGTTCGACCCTCTCCTTTTTCAGAAACTGAACAGCCCGTGTGCTATCGCACACCCGGAAAATTTCCTGACCCGACCCGTGCAGCGCCCTTTCAAGGGCCGACGCCTGATCGTGATCCCCTTCCACTAACAAGATACTCATAACACCCCCAGCCTTCGTCGACCCGAATGATTTTCATCGCACTCCAAATCGATCGCCTGAATACACAGGTCTGAACGTATGTTTTGTTTTTGATAATGCCGACCGATTGAAACCAACCTCATCTCACCCCTACATCAACCTCAAAATCCAGCGATACACGACCTTGCAACCTTGCCCGTCATCAACTTCTCCAAGTACCCGCTGTTCCGTGCCCAACACCAAAGAGCGGCGTCGACGATGCGGATTGGCAGACCGTTGCGAACCTGTCAGGCAAGCCGGCACCTGGATTGCCATTTCATGCCGGCCTCGATAGCGATCGACGCGTCGAGCAAACTCATCGCCCGCCCTGGCTTGAAATGGCGCATTCACATACCATGCCACTCAAATGTTACTAACATATCAGTAGGATATCGAGACACCTGCCAGAGATCAAAGGGGGTAAACCCGTTCCTCGAACTTGCCCTTTTTAAGTCTCGAGTTGAAAACAAGGGGGGACCTGACTAATATGTTAGTGATATTCTTCAGGCAAACACTTAGGCAAATGAACGGACTGACTGGCAGTACCCTGGCCGAACAAGCCCACGATAAACTCGAGGAACTCATCGTCACGCTGGAGCTTGCACCCGGCAGCGTCTGGTCCGAGGCCTCTCTCGCAGAAAAGCTGAATACCGGGAGAACGCCGGTTCGCGAGGCCGCGCAACGACTGGCTGCGTCGCATCTCCTTCAGATCGTTCCACGACACGGCATCATGATCACCGTCCCGAACATTCATGATCAGTTGCTCGTACTCGAAACGCGCCGTGAACTCCAACGCCTCATCGCGCAACGCGCTGCACGGCGGTCATTGCCAGAGGAGCGCGAACAGATCCGCGAAATCGCCAAAAAACTCGACGCGGCAGGCGAATCTCGAGACGTCGTCGCCTACTTGAGATGCGTCTATGCGATCAATCAACTCATCGCGCAGTTTTCACGGAATCGGTTCGCCGCCGAGGCCATCGCGCCGTTACATGCCCTGTCGCGACGCTTTTACTTCATGTATCACAAGCAGCTGGATGATTTGCCGTCGGCGAGCCTGCAGCACACGAGAGTCGCGCGAGCAGTCGCTGCCGGTGACGAGCAGGAAGCCGGACGCTCATCCGATTTGATGATGGACTATATCGACGCATTCACGCGAGATTGCTTTACTCGCGACTTTGAACCGCATCACTCGCGCGTGTCGGCCTGATCGTACTTTTCGGCTTCGATTCGCGATATCGACTCAAGGTTGCGGCCTGTCCTTTCATGCGTTACATGGCACGTTCGATCCCGCGCCTTCGATGAGTCGAGCCTGCGCCTGTGCCCGGCAAATAATGCGCACGCTCGCTCGTAAGCATGCCGGTTTTGACGCAACGGCATCATCCCCTGAAGGCATCGCATGGACACCCCGCCCATGTCGACCCGTCACGGAGTGCCACACTCGTCACGCCCTGCCAGGCCGCGGTCAAGTGGATTCCCCCTGAACAACAACGCCCTCGCTTCCCCCCGGAATTCCGCATCGTTCGATCAATCGATCCACCTGCTCCTCTCGAACGGGTTCGGAGATGTAGTATCCCTGGCAATCAATCTGCATCATTTCTCTCAGCCACTCGAACTGAGCCCTGGTTTCGACACCCTCCACGACGACGTTCTTCTTCAAGCGGCTCCCAAGCTCGACGAGCGCTTCGACCATCGCTCTCGATTCGGCACTTTCATGAACGTCGCGCATGAAGGATCGATCCAGCTTGAGTGTATCGACAGCCAGGCCATGCAATTTGGTCAACGACCAGCACCCCGAACCAAAATCATCGATCGCAACGCTCGCCCCAAGATCTCGAATCGATGACACGGCCGCGGCAAGTGCCTCTATCGGGCCAGGATCGATGGACTCCGTCAGTTCAATCTGAAAATTCGCGGCACGGACGGCGTAGGAATCCAGAACGAGCGCCAGTCTTCTTGCCATTCCCGGCCGCGTGACTTCATGAGCGGGCAAATTGACGGACAGAGACAAATCGTCATAGCCGAGCGCAGCCCAACCGGCGAGCACGCGCGCGGACTCCTCGACCACATAATCAGTGAATCGGCATGTCAGATGCGAATCTTCGACGAGGTCAATGAACGCCGCCGGCATCAACACGCCGCGCTCCGGATGCTGCCAGCGTATCAATGACTCGAATCCGGACAACAATCCGGTCTGAAGGCGGAGCTTTGGCTGATAAACGAAAAAGAACTCCTTCCGCGCCAATCCACGCTCCGCGTCTTCGACAAGATCATCGGTATTGCAACGCACGGCCGCACCATCCACAGCGATCTCCAATGCACGCACTCGAAATTCCGGTGCCCGCCGATACGCCTTGCTCCCGCTCCGGGCTTTCAGTCGGCCGTGCGCGAACATGCAATTATTTCCACTGATACAGCATGCCGGCGCCGATCACCTTCTGACCGCCGCTGAAGCCGCCGTTGATCGACGCCTTCAGGTTCTCCGTGATGCGGGCCTGCATGTTGACCGCCATCGCCTTCTGGCCGAGGAAGGTCGACGTGCCCACACCCATCCCGAAGTTGGCGTCGCGATCGAGCTGCGGGATCGACGCCATCGCGCCGACGGCCGCGATACCCTGCTTCGCCATCTGGTCGGTCTGCTGCAGTTGCGAACCCAGCGAGTTGATCTGCGCCTGCTGGCCCGACAGTGCCGTCGACAGCGTCGTCTGCACCTGCGTCAGCTGGTTCACGTTCACCGCGTCGGTGCCTTGCGTACCCGGCGCGACGTTCGTGATCTGGCGCTGCTGCTGGTCGTTGCCGACCGACACCACGTTCGAGCGACCGCCGTCGTTCGAATTCGCGCCGATTGCCACCGAGTTCGA
>NZ_LDVA01000357.1:0-20782 GCF_050768715.1 Burkholderia sp. ZZQ-2
CCCCCCGGAACGGCCGCCGCTGGGCCCGCCGCTTCCGGCTCTCGCAGCGTTTCACCCAGCGCATCCACCTTGATCCAGATGAGGAGTTTCATGCAGCGCGCCACCAAGATAGTCGCCACGATCGGCCCGGCTTCCAGTTCGCCGGAGATTCTGCTGCAGATGATGCAGGCGGGCCTCGACGTCGTGCGGCTCAATTTTTCGCACGGCACGGCCGACGATCACCGCCAGCGCGCCGAGATGGTGCGCGAGGCCGCCCGCAAGGTCGGCCGCGAGATCGCGATCATGGCCGACCTCCAGGGCCCGAAGATCCGCGTCGGCAAGTTCGAGAACGGCAAGACGACGCTGACGCCGGGGCAGCCCTTCATCCTCGATGCCGGTTGCGAGCTCGGCAACGACGAGCGCGTCGGGCTCGACTACAAGGAACTGCCGCGCGACCTGAAGCCGGGCGACCTGCTGCTGCTGAACGATGGCCTGATCGTGCTGACCGTCGAGCGCGTGCTCGGCGACGAGATCCACACGATCGTCAAGGTGGGCGGCGAGCTGTCGAACAACAAGGGCATCAACCGTCAGGGCGGCGGCCTGTCGGCTCCCGCGCTGACCGCGAAGGACATGGAAGACATCCGCACCGCGATGTCGCTTGGCGCGGACCTGGTGGCGGTGTCGTTCCCGAAGAACGCGACCGACATGGAAATGGCGCGCCAGCTCGCGAACATCGCGGGCGCGCCGTACGGCATCAAGCCGAAGATGATCGCGAAGATCGAGCGCGCGGAAGCGATTCCGGCGCTGCAGAGCATTCTCGACGCGTCCGACGGCATCATGGTCGCGCGCGGCGACCTCGCGGTGGAAGTGGGCAACGCGGCCGTGCCGGCGCTGCAGAAGCGCATGATCCGGATGGCGCGCGAGTCGAACAAGCTCGTGATCACCGCGACGCAGATGATGGAGTCGATGATCCACGCGCCCGTGCCGACCCGCGCGGAAGTGTCGGACGTCGCGAACGCGGTGCTCGACGGCACCGACGCGGTGATGCTGTCGGCCGAGACGGCTGCCGGCAAGTATCCGGTCGTCACGATCGAGACGATGGCGGCCGTGTGCGTCGAGGCGGAGAAGTCCGAAGAGGTCGAGCTCGACAAGGATTTCCTCGACCGCACGTTCACGCGGATCGACCAGTCGATCGCGATGGGCGCGCTGTTCACCGCGTACCACCTCGGCGCGAAGGCGATCATCGCGCTGACCGAATCGGGCGCGACCGCGCTGTGGATGTCGCGTCACTACACGCACGTGCCGATCTTCGCGCTGACGCCGCGCGTCGGCAGCGAGCGCACGATGGCGCTGTACCGCAACGTGACGCCGCTGCACGTCGACTTCAACAGCGACCGCGACTCGGCGCTGCAGGCGGCGCTCGAGATCGTCGTCAAGCAAGGCTACGTGCAGCACGGCGACATGGTCGTGCTGACCGTCGGCGAGCCGATGGGGCAGGCGGGCGGCACCAACACGCTGAAGATCGTACGGGTCGGCGAGCACTATTGAGCGCCGACTGAGCACCGCGCCGGCCAGCGCGCCGGCCGCCCGGATCGGCTGAAAAATCGATCCGGCACCGTTTTATACGCGAAAGCCGCGTGGGGTCCGAAGCCCCACGCGGCTTTTTTTCTCTTTTTTGCCCGCATTGTGCCGTGCGAACGTAACAAATTGCGAGTCGGCGCCACCGGGCGGTCGGAATCGGAGGCGCTTCGCGATAAAATGCGGCTATTCGACGCTCAGCCGCGCCGCGCCACCCCGGTTCGAACGGGAGCGAGCGCCGCGCCGGCGTCAGGGCGCACCGGTTTTCATTCCAAGGAGTTCCACAATGCCTCTCGTATCAATGCGTCAATTGCTGGACCACGCGGCAGAGCACGGTTACGGCCTGCCGGCCTTCAACGTGAACAACCTGGAGCAGGTCCAGGCGATCATGGCGGCGGCGGACCAGGTCGGCGCGCCCGTGATCATGCAGGCATCGGCCGGCGCGCGTAAGTATGCGGGCGAGCCGTTCCTGCGCCACCTGATCGAAGCGGCGGTCGAATCGTACCCGCACATCCCGGTCGTGATGCACCAGGATCACGGCCAGTCGCCGGCAGTCTGCACGGCCGCGATCCGCAGCGGCTTCACCAGCGTGATGATGGACGGTTCGCTGGAAGCCGACGGCAAGACGGTCGCGTCGTACGAGTACAACGTCGACGTGTCGCGCAAGGTCGTCGAGATGGCGCACTCGATCGGCGTGACGGTCGAAGCCGAACTCGGCGTGCTCGGCTCGCTCGAGACGATGAAGGGCGACAAGGAAGACGGCCACGGCGCGGAAGGCACGATGACCCGCGAGCAGCTGCTGACCGATCCGGAGCAGGCCGCCGATTTCGTGAAGCTCACGCAGTGCGATGCGCTCGCGATCGCGATCGGCACGTCGCACGGCGCGTACAAGTTCTCGAAGAAGCCGACGGGCGACATCCTGTCGATCCAGCGCATCAAGGAAATCCACGCGCGCATTCCGAACACCCACCTCGTGATGCACGGTTCGTCGTCGGTGCCGCAGGAACTGCTGGCCGAGATCCGCGAATTCGGCGGCGACATGAAGGAAACCTACGGCGTGCCGGTCGAGGAAATCCAGGAAGGCATCAAGCACGGCGTGCGCAAGATCAACATCGACACCGACCTGCGTCTCGCGATCACCGGCGCGATCCGCCGCTACCTGTTCGAGAACCCGGGCAAGTTCGATCCGCGCGACTACCTGAAGCCCGCGCGCGAAGCGGCGAAGCAGGTTTGCGTCGACCGCTACCTCGCGTTCGGCTGCGAAGGCCAGGCCGGCAAGATCAAGCCGCTGTCGCTCGACAAGATCGCCGAGCAGTACAAGTCCGGCGCGCTCGCGCAGGTCGTGCGCTGAGACTGTAGTACGATTGCCCCCGCCCGGTACTGCCGCCGGGCAAGGGCTGGCCGCCCGGTTGCCGGATCCGATCCGGCCCCGGTAGCCGCTCCGTCCGGCCGAACAAGGGCCGGCCGGCAACCGCCGGGCGCCGTCGCCCGCCGGTTCGCCGACGTATTGCAAGACCGCCGTTCCCGCCTGCCGCGGGGAACGGCGTTTCCCTTTTTGTTTGGCTCCTTATCTGCGAAAAGACGATGTCTACCCTTTACGAATCCACGCTCCGCTCGCTGCCGCTCCTCGGTCGCGGCAAGGTCCGCGATAACTACGCGGTCGGCAACGACAAGCTCCTGATCGTCACGACCGACCGCCTGTCGGCATTCGACGTGGTGATGGGCGAGCCGATTCCGAACAAGGGCCGCGTGCTGAACCAGATGGCGAACTTCTGGTTCGACAAGCTCGCGCACATCGTGCCGAACCACCTGACGGGCGACGCGCCGGAAGCGGTCGTCGCGGCCGACGAGGTCGAGCAGGTGAAGGGCCGCGGCGTGGTCGTCAAGCGCCTCGAGCCGATCATGATCGAAGCGGTCGTGCGCGGCTACCTGGCCGGCAGCGGCTGGAAGGAATACCAGGCGTCGGGCGCCGTGTGCGGCGTGCAGCTGCCGGAAGGCCTGCAGAACGCGCAGAAGCTGCCCGAGCCGATCTTCACGCCGGCCGCGAAGGCCGAGATGGGCGAGCACGACGAGAACATCACGTTCGAGGAAACCGAGCGCCGCATCGGCACCGAGCTGGCCGCCACCATTCGCGACATCTCGATCAAGCTGTACAAGGAAGCGGCCGACTACGCGGCGACGCGCGGCATCATCATCGCCGACACGAAGTTCGAATTCGGCCTCGACAACCACGGCAAGCTGTACCTGATGGACGAAGTGCTGACCGCCGATTCGTCGCGCTTCTGGCCGGCCGACCAGTACGAAGTCGGCACCAACCCGCCGTCGTTCGACAAGCAGTTCGTGCGCGACTGGCTCGAGGCGCAGCCGTGGGGCAAGACGGCGCCGGCGCCGGCGCTGCCGGCCGACGTCGTCGAGAAGACGGCCGCGAAGTACCAGGAAGCGCTCGAGCGCATCACCGGCCAGGCGCTCGCCTGATCGAGGTACATACGACATGAGCGAAATCCAGACTGCCCACACGCACAGCGCGCCGCTCGTCGGCGTGCTGATGGGTTCGAGTTCCGACTGGGACGTGATGAAGCACGCGGTCGCCATCCTGCAGGAATTCGGCGTGCCGTACGAAGCGAAGGTCGTGTCCGCGCACCGGATGCCCGACGAGATGTTCGACTATGCGGAGAAGGCGCGCGAGCGCGGGCTGCGCGCGATCATCGCGGGCGCCGGTGGCGCAGCGCACCTGCCCGGCATGCTGGCCGCGAAGACCACGGTGCCGGTGCTCGGCGTGCCGGTCGCGAGCAAGTACCTGAAGGGTGTCGATTCGCTGCACTCGATCGTGCAGATGCCGAAGGGCGTGCCCGTCGCGACGTTCGCGATCGGCGAGGCCGGCGCCGCGAATGCCGCGCTGTTCGCGGTGTCGATCCTGTCCGGCACGTCGAC
Source organism: Burkholderia sp. ZZQ-2 (assembly GCF_050768715.1). Taxonomy (NCBI): domain Bacteria; kingdom Pseudomonadati; phylum Pseudomonadota; class Betaproteobacteria; order Burkholderiales; family Burkholderiaceae; genus Burkholderia; species Burkholderia sp. ZZQ-2. The sequence goes on from NZ_LDVA01000357.1 coordinate 4,489, forward strand.
CGACTACGCGAACCGGCTCGCCGCGTTCCGCGTGCGCCAGAACGAAGCCGCGCACGCGATGGTGCTGCCGCCGCTGGAATGACGGCATGGCGCGCGGCCGCACGACGCGGCCGGCGCCGGATTTTTCCACTGCGGCGGGCATTTTCGCGTGCCGCCGCGACCGACCACTGACATGACCGCAACTCCTGATTCCGTTTCCCCGATCCTGCCCGGCGCGTGGCTGGGCATGGTCGGCGGTGGCCAGCTCGGCCGCATGTTCTGCTTTGCCGCCCAGTCGATGGGCTATCGCGTCGCCGTGCTCGATCCCGATCCGACGAGCCCCGCCGGCGCGGTCGCCGACCGCCACCTGCGCGCCGCATATGACGACGAAGCCGCGCTCGCGGAACTGGCCGACCTGTGCGACGCGGTGTCGACGGAGTTCGAGAACGTGCCGGCCGCAAGCCTCGATTTCCTCGCGCGCACGACGTTCGTCGCGCCGGCCGGCCGCTGCGTCGCGGTCGCGCAGGACCGGATCGCGGAGAAGCGCTTCATCGAGGCGTCGGGCGTGCCCGTCGCGCCGCACGTCGTGATCGAATCGTCGGCGGCACTCGCCGCGCTCGACGATGCCGCGCTCGACGCGGTGCTGCCGGGCATCCTGAAGACGGCGCGCCTCGGCTACGACGGCAAGGGCCAGGTGCGCGTGAGCACCGCGCAGGAAGCGCGCGACGCGCATGCGGCGCTGAACGGCGTGCCGTGCGTGCTCGAGAAGCGCCTGCCGCTGAAATACGAAGTGTCGGCGCTGATCGCGCGCGGCGCGGACGGCCGCTCGGCCGCGTTCCCGCTCGCGCAGAACGTGCATCACAACGGCATCCTCGCGCTGACGGTCGTGCCCGCGCCGGCCGCCGATGCCGCGCGCGTCGAAGAGGCGCAGCAGGCCGCCGTGCGGATCGCCGATACGCTCGGCTACGTCGGCGTGCTGTGCGTTGAATTCTTCGTGCTGGAAGACGGTTCGTTCGTCGCGAACGAGATGGCGCCGCGCCCGCACAACTCCGGCCACTACACGGTCGATGCGTGCGCAACGAGCCAGTTCGAGCAGCAGGTGCGCGCGATGACGCGCATGCCGCTCGGCAACCCGCGCCAGCATTCGCCGGCCGCGATGCTGAACATCCTCGGCGACGTGTGGTTCCCGGACGGTGCGGCCGGCGTAGGCGCGACGGCCGATGCCGTCACGCCGCCGTGGGACACGGTCGCCGCGATGCCGGCCGCGCACCTGCACCTGTACGGCAAGGAGGACGCGCGCATCGGCCGCAAGATGGGCCACGTGAACTTCACGGCCGAAACGCGCGACGAAGCCGTTGCCGCGGCCACCGCGTGCGCGCAGCTGCTGCGCGTGCCGCTCGACTGAGGCGCCGGCCGATGTCCATCGATCTCCCGAACACCGTGACGGCCGCGCAGATCGACGCGGCCGCCGCGTTGCTCGACGCGGGCCAGCTCGTCGCCTTTCCGACCGAAACCGTCTACGGGCTCGGCGCCGACGCGGCGAATCCCGAGGCCGTCGCGCGCATCTACGCGGCGAAGGGGCGGCCGGCGAATCATCCGGTGATCGTGCACCTGCCGCCGGGCGGTGATCCCGGTTACTGGGCCGACGATCTGCCGGCCGATGCGCAGGCGTTGATCGATGCATTCTGGCCGGGCCCGCTGACGCTGATCCTGAAGCGTCATGCGCGCATTCCGGACGCCGTGAGCGGCGGTCAGGATTCGGTCGGGCTGCGCTGCCCGTCGCATCCGGTCGCACAGGCGCTGCTGGCTGCGTTCAGCGCGCGGCGCGGCGGGCATGGCGGCGTGGCCGCGCCGTCCGCGAACCGGTTCGGCCATGTGAGCCCGACCACCGCGCAGCACGTACGCGACGAATTCGGCGACACCGTGCACGTGCTCGACGGCGGCGCGTCCGAAGTCGGCATCGAATCGACGATTCTCGACCTGTCGCGCGGTTTCCCGGCGCTGCTGCGCCCGGGCCACGTGACGCCGCAGCAGATCGCCGACGTGCTCGGCCGCGCGCCGAAGCTGCCGGACGGCAGCGACGCGACCGCGCCGCGCGCGTCGGGCACGCTGAAGGCGCATTACGCGCCGCGCACGCCGCTCGCGCTGCTGCCGTTCGACGCGCTCGAGCCGCTGCTCGCGGCCGCGCAAGCCGACGGCGAGCGTGTCGCGCTCGTCGCCCGTGCGTCGCGCGCGGGACGCTGGGCGCAGGCCGACGGCGTGCATTTCGTCGCGGCGCCGGAAGATCCGCAGGCGTATGCACGCGACCTGTACGGGATGCTGCGCGCGCTCGACCGCGCGCAGGTTGCACGCATCCTCGTCGAGAAGCTGCCCGAGACCGTCGAATGGATCGCGGTCAACGATCGTCTCGGCCGTGCGGCGGCGGCGTTCGAAGCGCGCGACTGACACGTTCGACGGCTGATTCAGGAATGAAAAAAACGCCCGACCGGCGAACCGGTCGGGCGTTTTTGTTTGGGCGCGTGGCAGGCGGCTTACTTGCCGACGCCCGACTTCGCGATCTGCTGTTCGACGAACTGCGCGAACAGCGCGTGCAGGTGCGTCGTCGGGTGGACCGTGTCGGCGAACATGTAGGTCTGGTCGGCGTTCGCGACCGTGTAGGTCTGCGGCGAGCAGAACAGCGACGAGCCGAATGCGGTCGCGTTCGCGACGCCGTACTGCGTGGCGGCCTGGACCATCGCCTTCAGGTTGCAGGCGGTATCGGTGTTCGACACGCTGAAGCCGTTCGCCTTGTAGTTCGCCGCGATGCCGTCCTGCCACGTGAACGTGTCGAGCAGCGCGACCTTTGTCGTGTCGACCTTCAGCGCGGCCAGCGTGCCGGCGAGCGTCTTGTTGAACAGCCCCGACAGTTGCGTGAACGCGGCCTGCGTCGGCGCGCCGCCCTGCAGCGCGAGCGGCGTGCCGCCGATGTCCGGCACGTTCGACACGTACACGTGCGTCGCGCCTGCCGCGACGATCTGCTGGACGATGCCGCCGAGCTGCTGCGCGGCCAGGCCGATCGCCTGCGCCGCCGCGAGTTGCGCGGCCGGCGTGTTGCCTTGCGCCTGCGCGACCTGCGCCTGGTAGAAGATGTCGTTCGCGCCGCCGTTGACCAGCACGATCTGGCCGGCGTTGAAGCTGCCGTGCTGCGACAGGTACTGCTTGACCTGGTCGGCGATCGGCGTCGTGGTGGCCTGCGCGTAGTCGGCGTTCGGCACGCTCGCGTCCGCATGGCCGATACCCGGCTGCAGCGTCACGCGCGAGCCGCCCTGTGCGTAGCCGAGACCGCCGGTGGCCTGCAGTGGAATGCCGAACCCGCCCTGGTTCGCGGGCTGCAGCGTGTCGCCGTAGTACTGCGCGACGTTCTGCGTCCATACCTGGCCCGGGTTGGTCGTGAAGCGGCCGCCGCCGAAGCCGAGCTTGATCTGCGAGTAGGTGCCCGCGTCGGACAGGCTGTCGCCGAACGATACGACCTGCATCTTCACGCCCGACGGCGGCGTGTTCGACGCGCTGTTGTTGTTGTCGTCACCGCCGCCGCCGCATGCGGCGAGCAGCGCGAGCGCGGCGCCGGCGATCGCGACCTGCGCGGTGCGCAGCATGCGCTGCCGGGTGCGGGAAGGTGCGTGTTGTTGTGTCTGCATCGTTCGATCTCCTCGTAGATATGGCCTGATGTGTTTCTCATCTGCCGCGTGCCTGCTCGGTTCCGGGCCGCGCGGCGGCCGTTGGCTGAAACGGTTTATTGGTCGCGCGCAGCCGCAAGCGGCACGGTGCGCGGATCGGGGTTCGCGGCCTCGGCAATCTGCGCATGATAAGCGCTCGCCCATTCGGGCGGGCCGAAAATCGCGCGCAGCTTGTTGCGCCATCCGTCGACGCGCAATGCGTCGCCGGCCATCGATATCCACTCGTGGAACGTCGCGACGAGCGGGTTGTTCGAGCCGAGCCGCTCGACGATCCCGTACCGCGGCGGATCGTCGGGTGTTTCCTCGACATAACTCCCGAACAGGCGATCCCAGATCACAAGGACGCCTGCGTAATTGCGGTCGATGTAGCGCGGATTGCGCGCATGGTGCGCACGGTGGATCGACGGCGTGTTCAGCACGTATTCGAGCCAGCCGAGTTTGCCGATCGCCTGCGTGTGCACGAAGAACTGGAACGCGAGGTTGATCAGCACGATGCCAACGACCTGCTGCGGCGGAAAGCCGGCGAACGCGAGCGGCAGCCAGAACACCCACATGCCCGCGACGGGATACATCAGGCTCTGGCGGAACGCGGTCGAGAAATTCATCCGCTCGGACGAGTGATGCACGACGTGCGCGGCCCACAGCCAGCGCACGCGATGGCTCGCGCGGTGGAACACGTAGTAGAGGAAATCCTGCGCGACGAACAGCACCGCGAACGACAGCCAGCCGTCGTGCCACGTGAACAGGCGGTAGTGCCGGTAGCAATACGCATAGACGGGGATCACGAACAGCCACGCGATCTTGTCGGCGCCCTGGTGCATCAGCGCGAGCGCCGCGTTGCACAGCGTGTCGCGCCACGCATAGACAGAGTCCTGCGCACGAGTGCGGGCGAGGTGCCAGGCCTCCCACGCGATGCAGAGCAGGAAGACGGGCGCCAGCGCGAGCAGAAGCAATTCGACGTCGAATCGCATGGGCGTGTCTCCTTCTTTCCCCTGCAAGCCTTGAGGCCGGGCGTATGGCCCGTTGTAGATATCGGTCAGGCCAACAGCCTACGCAATCGCCACGCGCTAGGCGAGGGGGCAGCGTAGAGGGTTCCCTCTGAGGACAGGGTTTCTACGGAAGCCGCGCGGCACGGGGCCGGGCGGTGTGGCCCTGTTTTGTGGGTACGATCGGCGCGCGGTGTGTCGCGCACGGGCGGCGGCTGCCGTTTCAAACCGGGGAGGGTGGGATTCCGTGCGCGGGGGCGCTTGCGGGGCGCCCCGATTGCCCGTCGGGGCGACCCGCTGCGCGGTGCGGCCTCGTGGCCGGTGCAAGCCGGCGCGGGCCGGCGGCCGGCGGCGCCGCACCATGCCGCGGTGCGCGGATCGTCATTGCGCGCCGGCGTAGATCCATTCGAGCAGCGTATCGTGCGCGGCGCGCGCGGCTTCCGCGTGATCGTTGTTGATGAAACTGACGACGATGTAGCTCTGGCCGTCGGCGCCGGCAACGTAGCCGGCGATCGCGCGCACGTCGCGCAGCGTGCCGGTCTTGATGTGCGCGTTGCCGAGCACGCCGGCGTTGGTGAGGCGGTTCTTCATCGTGCCGTCGATGCCCGCGATCGGCAGCGAGTCGATGAAGGCCTGCGCGACGGGGCTCGCGTTCGCGGCCTGCAGCAGCGCGGCAAGCGACAGCGCGCTCACATGCTCTTCGCGCGACAGGCCCGAGCCGTTTTCGAGCACGAGGTCGGGCATCGCGATGCCGTTCTTCTGCAGGAACGCCTGGATCACGCGGCTCGACTGCTCGGGCGTCGCGGGCGGCCTGCCGCCGACCGCGCCGATCGTCAGGAACAGGTTGCGCGCCATCACGTTGTTGCTGAACTTGTTGATGTCGTAGACGATGCTGCCGAGCACCGGGCTGTGATGCACGGCGAGCGGCCGTGCGGTGGTCGGCACCTTGCCTTCGCTCACGGGCCCCGTGATCGTGCCGCCGTCCTGCTGCCACAGCGCGAGGAAGCCGCGGGCGAAGAACGTCGTGTGGTCGAGGATCGCGAGGTTGGTCGTGTGCGCGCCGCAACGCAGCGGATAGTCGCCGGCGAACGAAGCGGTCATGATCCCGCTGCCGGCTGTCAGCGTCGGCCGCGCGGCCGCGGCGGCCGCGCTGCACGAGCCCGAGCCTTCGACCAGCTGGTTGTCGATCGACAGGTCCGCGAGCGGCGGCAGCACGTCGACGGCCACCTTGCCGTCGTCGCCCGGCGTGACGGTGAACGACACGGCCTTGAACGCGTACAGCAGCGGATCGGGGCCGACGTTGTACGGCGCGCTCGCATCGTCGTCGAACGAAGGGAGATCGCGCGTCGACGCCGCGAAGTAGCTCTTGTCGAGCACGAGGCCGCCGGCCACGCGCTTGACGCCGGCCTTGCGGAGCTTGTCGACGAGGTCGATCAGTTCTTCGGGTACGAGCTTCGGATCGCCGGTGCCCTTGATGTACAGGTTGCCCTGCAGCGTGCCGTCGGGGTCGACCGTGCCGTCCGTGTACGCGGTCGTGCGCCAGCGGTAGTCGGGGCCGAGGATCGACAGGCCCGAGAAGGTCGTCACGAGCTTCATCGTCGAAGCGGGCAGCATCGGCCGGCTCGCATTCCACGCGATCAGCGGTTCCGGATCGCCGACGCGCTCGACGACGACGCTCATCGCCGACGCCGGCACCTTCGCGCGCTGCAGCGCGACGAGCACGGATGCCGGCAGGCCGGCCGCGCGCGCGGCCGGCGACACGACCGTGGTCTTGCGCGCTTCCTTGTGGGATTTCTTGCGGGCCTGCGCGGCAGGCGCGAAGGCGAGGGCCGTGCAGGTGGCGACGATGGCGGCCGCCCGCAGGCAGACGCGGGCGCGGGGGGCGAACCGGTTGGAAAGATCGGAAATCGGCATGAGCGAATACGGGGAAAGCACGACGTTCGGGCAGGGCGCGCGCGGCGCCAAAGCGCACATTGTAGAGACAAGTCCGGACAGCTCCCTTGCAATCCGCCTTTCTGTTGCATTGCACGGTGCCGCGCGCCGGGTTCGCGGCGCTACAATGGTCGGCGTGTTTGACTCGCCCCATGGATGCCTGTCCCGATGCGGATTCTGCTTGTCGAAGATGATCGAATGATTGCCGAAGGCGTGCGCAAGGCGCTGCGCTCGGACGGCTTTGCAGTCGACTGGGTGCAGGACGGCGACGCCGCACTGACGGCGCTCGGCGGCGAGACGTACGACCTGCTGCTGCTCGATCTCGGGCTGCCGAAGCGCGACGGCATCGACGTGCTGCGCACGCTGCGCGCGCGCGGGCTGGCGCTGCCGGTGCTGATCGTCACCGCGCGCGACGCGGTGGCCGATCGCGTGAAGGGCCTCGACGCGGGCGCCGACGACTACCTCGTCAAGCCGTTCGACCTCGACGAGCTCGGCGCGCGAATGCGCGCGCTGATCCGCCGCCAGGCGGGGCGCAGCGAATCGCTGATCCGCCACGGCGCGCTGACGCTCGATCCCGCCTCGCACCAGGTGACGCTCGACGGCGCGCCCGTCGCGCTGTCCGCGCGCGAGTTCGCGCTGCTCGAGGCGCTGCTCGCGCGGCCCGGCGCGGTGCTGTCGAAGAGCCAGCTCGAGGAGAAGATGTACGGCTGGGGCGAGGAGATCGGCAGCAACACGGTCGAGGTCTACATCCACGCGCTGCGCAAGAAGCTCGGCTCCGACCTGATCCGCAACGTGCGCGGGCTTGGCTACATGGTCGTCAAGGAAAGCTGACGCGTGAGGTCGATTCGTCATCAATTGCTGATCTGGCTGCTCGCGATCGTCGTCGCGGGCGTGGGCATCGCGGGCTGGCTGATCTACCGGCAGGCGCTCGCCGAGGCGAACGAACTGTTCGACTACCAGTTGCAGGAAATCGCCGCGGCGCTGCCGTCGGAACCGTTCTCGCAGGTATTCGGCTCGCGTACCAACGGCGACGAAGGCATCGTGATCCAGATCTGGAACCGCAACGGCGTGCTGATGTACTTCTCGCATCCGCGTGCGCCGATCGCGCCGCGCGCGGAACTCGGTTTCTCGACCGAGCGCACCGATCGCGGCGAATGGCGCGTGTACGGGGCGATCGTCGGCGACAACGTCGTGCAGCTCGCGCAGCCGCTGTCGGTGCGCAACCGGCTCGCGGCGAACGTCGCGCTGCGCACGCTGTGGCCGCTGATCGTGCTGCTGCCGTTCCTCGGCGCGGCCGTGTGGGTGATCGTCGGACGCGGGCTCGCGCCGCTCGGCCGTGTGACGCGCGCCGTCGAGGCGCGCCGGCCGGAAGCGCTCGATCCGCTGCCCGATGCGCGCCTGCCGCTCGAGGTGCAGCCGCTCGTGCGGGCGCTGAACGGGCTGCTCGCGCGGCTGTCGGCCGCGCTCGACACGCAGAAGGCGTTCGTGGCCGACGCCGCGCACGAACTGCGCACGCCGCTCGCGGCCGTGCAGATCCAGGCGCAACTCGTCGCCCGCGCGAAGGACGACGCATCGCGCCGCGAGGCGGTCGCGGATCTCCAGGATGGCGTGTCGCGCGCGACGCGTCTCACGGAGCAACTGCTCGCGCTGGCACGCGCCGAACCCGACGGCGCGACGATGCGCGAACCCGTCGACCTGCAGGCACTGCTCGCCGAATGCGTGGCTGCGCTTGCGCCGCTCGCGCAGCGGCGCGACATCGATCTCGGCTTCGAGGAGACGCACGCGGCGAGCGTCGTCGCGGACGTCGGCGCGCTGCGCGTGATGTTCGGCAACCTGCTCGACAACGCGGTGAAATACACGCCGGACGGCGGCCGCATCGACGTGTCGCTCACCCGCGACGCGGCCGGCCGCGCGTGCGTGCAGATCGGCGACAGCGGGCCCGGCATCCCGGCCGACGAGCGCGAGCGCGTGTTCGACCGTTTCTACCGCGACAGCTCCGCGCGGGCGCGCACCGATGTGTCGGGCAGCGGGCTCGGGCTCGCGATCGTCAAGCGCGTGGCGGCGCAGCAGGGGGCGACGGTGTCGCTCGGCGACGCGGCCGCGGGCGGCCTGCTCGTCAGCGTCGTGTTCCGCGACGCCGAGATGCCGGCCGAGGCGCCGCAGCCTTCCGAATCCGCGTGACGCGTGCCGCCGGGCGGGCCCGGCGGCCGCTTAAGCCCCGCTTAAGGCTGATTAAGCCTCCTTTAAGTCAGGGTCGTTACGCTGCGTCCTAACAAAGAGGAGGTCCTACGATGAACACCCGATTCCTTGCGCGCGGCGCCGTCGCGGTCGCCGTGGCGGCCGCCCTGTCCGCCGGTTATGTCGCCGGCACCCGCCGCGCCGATCCGCAAATCATCACGCCCGCGCAGGCTGCCGCGCTGATGCCGGCCGAAGCGGCCGCCAAGACCGGCATTCCCGATTTCTCCGGGCTCGTCGAGACTTACGGCCCGGCGGTGGTGAACATCAGCGCGAAGCACGTCGTGAAGCAGGTGTCGCGGCGCGTGCCGCAGCCGCAACTGCCGATCGATCCGAGCGATCCGTTCTACCAGTTCTTCAAGCACTTCTACGGCCAGGTGCCGGGCATGGGCGGCGACGCGCAACCGGACGACCAGCCGAGCGCGAGCCTCGGTTCCGGGTTCGTCATCAGCTCCGACGGGTACATCCTCACCAATGCGCACGTGATCGACGGCGCGAACGTCGTCACGGTCAAGCTGACCGACAAGCGCGAATACAAGGCGAAGGTCGTCGGCTCGGACAAGCAGTCGGACGTCGCGGTGCTGAAGATCGATGCGAGCGGCCTGCCGACCGTGAAGATCGGCGACCCGGCTCAGAGCAAGGTCGGCCAGTGGGTCGTCGCGATCGGCTCGCCGTACGGCTTCGACAACACGGTCACGTCGGGCATCATCAGCGCGAAGTCGCGCGCGCTGCCGGACGAGAACTACACGCCGTTCATCCAGACCGACGTGCCGGTGAACCCCGGCAACTCTGGCGGCCCGCTGTTCAACCTGCAGGGCGAGGTGATCGGCATCAACTCGATGATCTATTCGCAGACGGGCGGCTTCCAGGGCCTGTCGTTCGCGATCCCGATCAACGAGGCGATCAAGGTGAAGGACGAACTCGTGAAGACGGGCCACGTGAGCCGCGGCCGCCTCGGCGTCGCCGTGCAGGGGCTGAACCAGACGCTCGCGAGCTCGTTCGGACTGCAGAAGCCGGACGGCGCGCTCGTCAGCTCGGTCGATCCGAACGGCCCGGCCGCGAAGGCCGGCCTGCAGCCGGGTGACGTGATCCTGTCGGTCAACGGCTCGCCGGTTGCCGATTCGACGTCGCTGCCCGCGCAGATCGCGAACCTGAAGCCGGGTTCGAAGGCCGACCTGCAGATCTGGCGCGACAAGTCGAAGAAGTCGATCAGCGTGACGCTCGGCGCGATGGCCGATGCGAAGCTCGCGTCGAACGACGGCGGGCCCGTCGAGCAGGGGCGCCTGGGCGTCGCGGTGCGTCCGCTGTCGCCGCAGGAGCGTAGCGCCGACAACCTGTCGCACGGCCTGATCGTGCAGCAGGCCGGCGGGCCGGCCGCCAACGCGGGCATCCAGCCCGGCGACGTGATCCTCGCGGTCAACGGCCGTCCGGTCACGAGCCCCGAGCAGTTGCGCGACGCGGTCAAGGGCGCGGGCAACAGTCTTGCTCTGCTGATCCAGCGCGATAATGCCCAGATCTTCGTGCCGGTCGACCTGAGCTGACCGGCCACGGCCGACGGCCGGCCAGGCCGGCCGCGGCGGGCGCCGCCGCCGCTCGAATGCGTGACGCAGCGCCCTGTATGTGTTCCGACCCCAAGGAGAGAGCCATGCAATATCTACGCAACGTGTCCCGATTTGCCGTCGCCGCGGCGCTGGCCGCTGGCCTCGCGGCCGGAGCGACCGGCGCGTACGCGCAGTCGGACGGCTTGCCCGCCGCGGGCCAGCAGGGCGACGTCACCTTCGTGTCCGGCGGCGTCGGGCAGGACGAATCGACGGCGTTCCAGCGCAACGAGCCGAAATGGCCGCTGGCGCTGCGCTTCACCGGCAAGGGCGGCGAGTTCCTGGCCGACGTTCATGTGCGGATCGTCGACGGCAAGGGCGACGAGGTGCTGAAGACCGACGCGCGCGGGCCGTACATGCTCGTGAAGGTGCCGCCGGGCCGCTATACGGTGCATGCGTCGTACCAGGGCAACGAGGAATCCCGTGCCGTCACGGTCGGCGCGAAGGGCGGCGCGAAGACGGCGTTCCAGTGGAGCGCGCAGTAGCCTGCCGCGCGCGGCGCCGGCCCGGGTCGCGCATTCGGCTGCGGTTTCGCCCATAATGAAAGCCACGGCACCCGTGCCGTGGCTTTTTCGTTTCCTGAGCCCGGCCTGGCCGGGTCGTCCCAAGGAGAAACGATGTCCGACGCAGCCGACCCTCGTCTCGAAATCGTGCCGAACCGTCATCGCGTGCGCGTGATCCATCGCGGTATCACGTACGCCGATTCGCACGGCGCGTTGACCGTGCGCGAAACGGGCCTGCCGGACACCCACTACCTGCCGCGCCGCGACGTCAACATGCGCCGGCTCGTGAAATCCGGTGTCACGTCGGTCTGCCCGTTCAGGGGCGAGGCCGTGCACTTCGACTTGCAGACGGAAGACGGCGTGATCGAGAACGCCGCATGGAGTTACGAGGAACCGAAGGGGGCGGCGTCGGCGCTCGCGCTCTACGTCGCCTTCGACGCCGCACGGATCGACAGTCTCGTCGAGACGTCCTGATGCGGCGCGCGTTCATCGGGGAGGCGTCATGGAACTGAACGACACATTGCGCATACCGCTCGCGCCGCCCGTCGTGCGGGAGGCATTCGAGGATCTCGCGCTGCTGCGCGCGAGCTTCGATCATTGCGAATCGTTCGTGAAGCTGGCGGACGGCGAGTTCGCGCTGACGATCACGGTGCCGCTCGGCCCGCTGCGCGCCCGCTACGACGTGCGTGCGCATGCGGCCGCCGAGCAGGGCGATGCGGAAGGTCAGCCGCGCCGCGTGCTCAATTTCAAGGCGCGGGCCGACGGGCTCGGCGCGCTGCGCGGCCAGGTCGAACTCGTGCTGATGCCGGATGACGACGCGAACGCCACGCGCATCGAGTACGTGGTGTGGGCGACGGCAAGCGGCCCGCTCACCGAGCTGCCGGGGCGGCAGATCGAAAATACGCTGCGCGAATGGACCGACGATTTCTTCCGTGAATTCTGCGCGGTCGTGCAGGCGAAGCACGGCCTCGCACCGAATCGCGCGCGCTCGGCCGCGCCGCGGCGCCAGCACGTGTTCCTGCGGCCGGCGTCGCTGGTGGCCGCGACGAAGCGGGCGCTGCCACAGCACCTCGGCGGCGCGCTGACCGGGCGTGCCGCCAGCGCGCTCCCGCATCGCGGCTCGGGCACGGTGCCCGTGTGGGCGTGGGCCGCGATGATCGTCTTCGTCGCGCTGCTGCTCTACGCGGCGCGCTGGATCAACGGCGGCTGAGCGGCCGGCCGTTTCCGCTGCGAGGCTCGCCCGCCGCGCGCCTACCGCGCGGCATCGGCGCCGGCTCCGGCGCCGCGAAATTCCCTTCGATACGCCGACGGCGACGTGCCGAGCGCGCCCGCGAAATGCTGGCGCAGCGACACGCTCGACCCGTAGCCGGCCGCCTGCGCGATCGCATCGATCGACTGCCCGGTGGTTTCCAGCAGATGCTGCGCGCGCGCCAGCCGCTCGGCCTGCAGCCACGCGGTGACGGTCGTGCCGGTCGCCTGGCGGAAGTGGCGCGTGAACGTGCGCCGGCTCATCAGCACGCGGTCGGCGAGCGAATCGACGCTGTGCGCGGCGTCGAGGTGCGCGCGCACCCAGTCGAGCAGGCCCGCGAGCCGCGCATCGCGCGGGTGCGCGGCGACCGGCTGCGGCACGTATTGCGCCTGCCCGCCCTGACGGTGCGGCGGGATCACGAGGCGGCGCGCGATCTGGTTCGCGGCGTCCGAGCCGAAGCGCCGCCGCACGACGTGCAGGCAGCAGTCGAGCCCCGCAGCCGTGCCGGCCGACGTCATCAGGTTGCCGTCGTCCACGTACAGCACGTCCGGATCGAGCTTCACGAGCGGGAAGCGTTGTGCGAAGTCGTCGGCCCATGCCCAGTGCGTGGTGGCCGGGCGCCCGTCGAGCAAGCCGGCCGCGGCGAGCACGTACGCGCCGAGGCACAGCCCGACGAGTTGCGCGCCGCGCGCGGCGACCGCACGGACGGCGTCGAGCAGCACGTCGGGCGGCGCTTCGTCCGGGTCGCGCCACGCCGGCACGATGACGATGTCCGCGTCGTCGAGCCCGTCGAGGCCGTAGGGCGCGGTGATCGTGAAACCGCCCGTCGTCGACAGCGGGCCGCGCTCGGCCGAGCAGACGCGAAACTCGAACGCGGGCGACGCGGCCGCGTCGCGTTCCTTGCCGAACACGACGGACGGCACCGACAGGTGGAACGGGCTGATGCCGTCGTACGCGATCACGGCAACGACGGTCGGAGCGGCCGAGGCGGGCCGGGTGGACGAGGCGGCGGTCATGGCAGGCTCCGGATTGGTGATGGCCCGATTCTATCGAAGAATGGCTATCGGGCCACTGTCCACGTGAGCGACGCGCCCCGACAATGCATCGCATCGCGCCGCTGACCACCCCGTTCCGGGGCGGGGCCGCGCCCCTGGACCAGGAGCCAGCCATGTCGAACGCCGTCCCGCATTCCGTTTCCCATTCCGCTTCCCGCCGCGCGCTGATCGTGATCGACGTCCAGAACGAGTACGTGACGGGCAACCTGCCGATCGAATATCCGCCGCTCGACGTGTCGCTCGCGAACATCGGCCGCGCGATCGATGCCGCGCATGCGGCCGGCGTGCCCGTGATCGTCGTCCAGCACGTCGCGCCGGCCGGCGCGCCGATCTTCGCGCCCGGCACCGACGGCGTCGCGCTGCACGCGGTCGTCGCCGGCCGGCCGTACGCACACCTGATCGAGAAGACGCGCGCAAGCTCGTTTGCCGGGACCGACCTTGCGGCGTGGCTCGATGCGCACGGGATCGACACGCTCGCGGTGGCCGGCTACATGACGCACAACTGCAATGCGTCGACGGTCTATCACGCGGCGCATGCGGGGCTGAATGTCGAATACCTGAACGACGCGACGGGCACGCTGCCTTACGAGAACGAAGCAGGCGCGGCGAGCGCCGAGGAGATTCACCGCGCGTACGCGGTGGTGTTCCAGTCGAATTTCGCGGCCGTGATGTCCACCGATGCGTGGATCGCGGGGCTGGCAGGTGCGCCGATGCCGAAGCGCGATTCGGTCGCCGCGTCGAACCGGCGGGCCCGCGCGCAACGCGCGAAGGCGGCCTGAACCGGGCGGGGAGAAGGGGCGGCGGGCAGGCCGTCGGCGAGATTGGCGGCCCGCGCGATGAAACGAAGACCCGAACCGCTGGCGCACGCGCGTCGCGCGGTCATTCGCCGTCCTTCAGCATCGCCGGGCTGTAGCGCAGCATGTCGAAACAGCCGTCGACGAGCTTTTCCGCATGCTGCTCGGCGTCGATCTCGTCGGGCAGCATCAGCATGTCGCGCACGAAACCGCTGACGAGCGTGTGCAGCATCAGCGTCGCGCGCCACGTATCGAGCCGCTCGGGCAGCAGCTTGAGCCGCACGGCCCCCGCGAGATCGGCGTCGATCGCGTGCAGTGCCTCGCTCATCCCCGCGCGGTTGCGCTGCAGCAGCGGCTCCAGGTCGGCGACGTATTCGCACTTCATGAACAGGATGCTGAACACGCGGCGCAACTGCGCGTCGCGCTGCACGCCGAGCAGGCACCAGATCAGGATCTGGCGGATCTTGTCGAGCGGATTGCCGCCCGGCGCGTCGAGCGGCATCCGCTTCAACTCGTCGATCGGCAGAAACACGCGGTCGAACATTGCGTCGAACAGTTCGCTCTTGTTCGCGAAATGCCAGTAGATTGCGCCGCGCGTCACGCCGGCATGTTGCGCGATGTCCGCGAGCGACGTGTGCGACACGCCTTTCTCGAAGAACACGTGCTCGGCGGCGTCGAGAATGCGATTGCGCGTCTCGAGCGCCTCCTCCTTGGTACGTCTGACCATGTGCAGGCCTGATTGGATCGATCGTAGGTGAATAAAGGGTCTGCAACCCTCGGCGCGGTCATATAGACTGGCTATGCTCGCGGCTGGTAACAATCTGTAAGACTGGACAGCCGGTCGCGCACAAACGGGCTTTTTACATACATTCATGAATGTATATACAATACCACCCTACGATCGAATGACCCAAGTGGCAATCAGTTAATATCCCACTCTGCTGATTCCCGCCAAAGTACCAGTCCGCAGTTGCGGGGCATCCTGTCGGCACGGAGGTTTCGTGCCGCTTGCTGTATCTAGCAGTCCAGTAATTCAGGTGTTCGATCTGCGCCGTGAGGCGCATCCGTGTTGCGCTCGCTCCGGTCGGGTGCGGCACTTATTCCATTGGTTATACACAGAGGTCGCTCCATGCGCGTCGAACGGGTTCCATACCGCTTAATCACTGTCGCGACGGCCGCCGTTTTCCTGGCCGCGTGCGGGAAAAAAGAATCGGCACCGCCGCCGCAAACGCCGGAAGTCGGCGTCGTCACCGTCCAGCCGCAAGCCGTACCGGTCTTCACCGACCTGCCGGGCCGCACCAGCGCGTTCCTCGTCGCGCAGGTCCGCGCGCGGGTCGACGGCATCGTGCTGCGCCGTGAATTCACCGAAGGCACCGACGTCAAGGCCGGTCAGCGCCTCTACAAGATCGACCCGGCGCCTTACATCGCGGCGCTGAACAGTGCAAAGGCAACGCTCGCGAAGGCGCAGGCGAACCTCGTCACGCAGAACGCGCTGGTTGCACGCTACAAGGTGCTGGTGGCCGCGAACGCGGTCAGCAAGCAGGACTACGACAACGCGGTGGCCACGCAAGGCCAGGCCGCGGCGGACGTCGCGGCCGGCAAGGCGGCGGTCGATACCGCGCAGATCAACCTCGGCTATACCGATGTCGTTTCGCCGATCACCGGCCGCGTCGGCATCTCGCAGGTGACGCCGGGCGCGTACGTGCAGGCGAGCCAGGCGACGCTGATGTCGACGGTGCAGCAGCTCGACCCGGTGTATGTGGACCTCACGCAGTCGAGCCTCGAAGGGCTGAAGCTGCGCCAGGACGTACAGAGCGGCCGCCTGAAGACGTCCGGCCCGGGCGCGGCGAAGGTGTCGCTGATCCTGGAAGACGGCAAGACCTATTCGGAGCCGGGCAAGCTGCAGTTCTCGGACGTGACGGTCGACCAGACCACCGGCTCGGTGACGATCCGCGCGGTCTTCCCGAACCCGGGCAAGGTGCTGCTGCCGGGCATGTTCGTGCGTGCACGGATCGAGGAAGGCGTGAACGAGAACGCGTTCCTGGTGCCGCAGATCGGCGTCACGCATGACCAGAAGGGTCAGGCGATCGCGATGGTGGTGAACGCCAGCAACAAGGTCGAGCCGCGTCCGCTGAAGACGACGGGCATGCAGGGCCCGAACTGGGTGGTCGAAGGTGGTCTGCAAGCGGGTGATCACGTGATCGTGCAGGGCGTCGACAAGGTGCGCCCGGGTGCGACCGTGAAGAC
>NZ_LDVA01000358.1:0-27722 GCF_050768715.1 Burkholderia sp. ZZQ-2
CGCGCTCGTCGGCCTGCGCCTGTCGCTATATCCGGCCGCGGCGGGGCAGCCGCCGCAGGCGCCCGACGGAGCACGCGCATGATCCCGCTTTCCCATCCGTCTTTCCGACCGCGACCATGATCGGCGAAATCGACATCTTCGGCGTATTCGTGCCGGCCCCGCTCGTGCTGATGCTGATCGCCTACCTGATCAACATCGTCGTGCGCGCCGTGCTCGAGCGCGTCGGCTTCTACCGCCTCGTCTGGCACCGTTCGATCTTCGACCTCGGCATCTACGTGTTCGTGTTTGCCGCCGTCGTGATCGTTTCCCACCATCTCGTGGCTAGCTAACCGTGAAAAAAACCTGGCTCTCGGCAGGGCAAATCCTGCTTACCCTGATCGTCGTCGTCGTGGCGGCCGTCGTGCTGTGGCGCATCGTCAACTACTACATGTTCTCGCCGTGGACCCGCGACGGTCACGTGCGCGCCGACGTGATCCAGGTCGCGCCAGACGTGGCGGGCCTCATCACGTCGGTGCAGGTCGCCGACAACCAGGAGGTCAAGCGCGGCCAGGTGCTGTTCGTGATCGACCAGGCCCGCTACACGCTCGCGGAACGCCTCGCCGAAGCCACGCTCGCCCAGCGTCGCGCGACGCTCGCACAGGCGAAGCGCGAATACGCGCGCAACCTGCAGCTCGGCAACCTGGTCGCGAGCGAACAGGTCGAGGAAAGCCGCACGCGCGTCGAACAGGGTGAAGCCGCCGTCGCCGATGCGCAGGTGTCGCTCGACACCGCGAAGCTGAACCTCCAGCGCACGACGATCGTCAGTCCCGTAGACGGCTACCTGAACGACCGCGCGCCGCGCATCGGTGAATACGTGCCGGCCGGCCGCGCGGTGCTGTCGGTCGTCGACCGCAATTCGTTCCGCGTCGACGGCTACTTCGAGGAAACCAAGCTGCGCGGCATCCATATCGGCCAGCCGGTCGACATCATCGTGATGGGCGAACCGCATACGCTGCGCGGCCACGTGCAGAGCATCGTCGCCGCGATCGAGGATCGCGACCGCACGCAGGGTGCGAACCTGCTGCCGAACGTGAACCCGGCATTCAGCTGGGTGCGTCTCGCGCAACGCGTGCCGGTGCGCGTCGTGCTCGACGAAGTGCCCGACGATTTCCGCATGATCGCGGGCCGCACCGCGACCGTCTCGATGCGCGAAGCCGACACGCGCCGCAACGACAACGCGAAGCCGGCAGGCGCCGGCACGGCGTCGGCCGTCGCGCCGGGTTCGACGGCTTCCGCCACGGCCGCCAGCGCAGCAGGAGCATCGCAATGAAGCGGCATGGTCTGCGCCTCGCCGCGACGCTCGCACCGCTTGCGCTGGCACTCGGCGCGTGCAAGTCCGTCGGCCCCGATTACACGCTGCCGCAGCAGGCGTACGTGAATGCGCCGCTCGCGAACCACGCGCTCGACGACGCGAACGGCACGCTCGTGTCGCGCGACGCCGTGCCCGGCAACTGGTGGCAGCTCTACGACGATCCCGTGCTCAACGCGCTCGTGCGCGATGCACTGAAGTCGAACACCGACCTGCGCGTCGCCGCGGCCAACCTCGCGCGCTCGCGCGCGGCGCTGGAAGTCGCGAGCCAGCAGGGCGGCTTCTCGGGCGGCGCGGAAGCCGCCGTGCAGCGCGCGCAGGAATCGGCCGAGCAATACCTGCTCGAGAACAAGCTGCCGGTCGTCAACGAAGGTGCGGTCGGCATCAATGTGTCGTACGAGATCGACCTGTTCGGCAAGCTGCGGCGCGGCGTCGAAGCCGCGCGCGCGGACAGCGAGGCCGTCAGGGCCGCCGGCGATCTGGCGCGCATCACGGTCGTCGCCGACGTCGTGCGCGCGTACGTCGAATCGTGCTCGGCCGGCGACGAGCTGGCCATCGCGAAGCAGTCGCTCGCGCTGCAGAAGCAGCGCGTCGCGCTGTCGCAGCGGCTGCGCGATGCCGGGCGCGGCAACCAGACCGACGTGACGCGCGGCGTGACGCAGGTGCGCACCCTCGCCGCCGATATCCCGCGCTTCGAAGGCCGCCGCAAGGTCGCGCAATACCAGCTCGCCGCGCTGCTCGCGCGCTCGCCGGCCGACCTGCCGAAGGCCGTCGCCGAATGCGAGCGCCTGCCGAAGCTGCGCCAGCCGATTCCGATCGGCGACGGCGCCGCGCTGCTGCGCCGCCGCCCCGACGTGCGCGAAGCCGAGCGGCAACTCGCCGCCGCGACCGCGCGCATCGGGGTGGCGACCGCCGCGCTGTACCCGTCGATCAGCATCGGTGCGTCGGCCGGCTCGGTCGGTGTCGCCGCCGATCTGTTCTCGTCCAACACGAATCGCTGGTCGTTCGGCCCGCTGATCAGCTGGTCGTTCCCAGTCAACGGCCAGCGTGCGCGAGTGCGCGAAGCGGAAGCCGCGACGGGCGGCGCGCTCGCGCACTTCGACGGTGTCGTGCTGAACGCGCTGCGCGAGACGCAGTCGAGCCTCGCGACCTACGCGGCCGACGTGCAGCGCACGGAAGCACTGCGCACGGCTTATGAATCGGCACGCAGTTCCGCCGACGAAACGCATCGTCTCTATGTGGCCGGCCGCGAGTCGTTCATCTCCGACCTCGACGCGACGCGCACGCTGACGAGCGTGCAGGCGCAGGTGGCGGCAGCCGAAGGCCAGGTCGCGGCCGACCAGGTGCGGCTCTTCCTCGCGCTCGGCGGCGGATGGGATGACGATGCGGCATCCGACGCGTCGAAACAGATATCGAAACAGACGCCGAAGCCGGCACCCGCAAGCGGTGCGTCGGCGGCCTCGGCCGCCGTGACCGCAGCCGAGTAACCTGCCGGTGAAGAACGGGGAGCGCGTTTGCCGCGCTACGCGCGCCGTCCGCTGATCATCTCGCCGGGTGACGCGCGCGCGGCCAGCCTGGGCTCGCCGGAAGCGTTCGACGCATGGCCCCCCGGGCAGCCGTGCGACCGTGCGCAACCGGAATGCCGGGCATCGCAAACCCGAGCCGCATTGGGCCGGCATTGAAGGTAAACTCGTCCGCACTTTTCCGTCTCTTACTCACCGCCCGCCGGGCGGTTCATTTTCCGGAGATCCATCATGCGAACCAGCGCCCGCAACCATTTCGCCGGCCAGGTCAGCGCCGTCAAGACCGGCGCCGTCAACGACGAAATCACGCTCCGGACGCAGGACGGCCTCGACATCGTCGCCGTGATCACCCACGGCAGCGCGGCTTCGCTGGGCCTCGCGGCCGGCTCGAAGGCGTTCGCGCTCGTGAAGGCGTCTTCGGTCATCGTGATGGTCGACGTCGACAGCAGCAAGGTGTCGGCCCGCAACTGCGTCGCGGGCACCGTATCGTCGGTCACGAAAGGCGCGGTCAATTCGGAAGTCGTGGTCAAGGCCGCGGGCGGCGCCGAGATCGTCGCGATCGTCACCAACGACAGCGTCGATCGCCTCGGCCTCGCGAGCGGTACGGCTGCGTCCGCGATCTTCAAGGCATCGAGCGTGATCGTCGGCGTCGAGTGAACGCGTGACGATCGTGATGGCGATGGCGATCCGTTTGGCATCGCGCATTCGTGCGGATCATGCGGCTCGCACCGTGCGGCTGTCGCGCCGATGCTGACGATGACCGCCGCGTTCGATGACGCTCGACAACGGGCGCTGCAGTCGCTGCTGTCCGCAGCTGCAAACGCCGACACGCCCGACGCACGCCTGTTCGGCACGCTCGTTGCGGCACGCGCGCGCCGCAACGACCTCGGGCTGCTCGGCCTGTCTCATCCGCAACTGGCCGCCGTGCTGACGCGGCAGTTTCCGCGCCTGCCTGCGGCCGACGCCGCGGCTCTCGTGCCGACAGCCGCGACAGCGCTGCTGCCATCCACCCACGCTGCGTTTGTCGCGACGCTGCACGCGCGGCTGATGGACGACGCGAATCCCGCCGTCGACCGCGACGACGCCGGCTGTCTCGCGTCGATCGTCGCGCACGCCTGCCTGCGCCCCGATCATCTGTGGCGCGATCTCGGGCTCGACGGGCGTGACGCTGTATCCGCGATGCTTGGTCGCTATTTCCCCGCGCTTGCCGCACGCAACGTCGCTCACCTGCGCTGGAAGAAATTTTTCGCGCAGGAAGTGGCGGCATCGCTCGATGTGCCGCCGGGCCCGGCGCCAGGGTGCCCGGGCTGTGAGGATTTCGGCTTCTGCTTTCCTCAAGCGCGATAGTCGCCACAGTAACCCGTGCTGCCGATTCGATTCGTCGCATCGCCATTCGAAGAAGCCGCGTTGGCCGACATTGCGCCCCCCAGCCTGCCATCGTGCGGTTTCGAAGCCGCCTTCCGCTTCTACGAAAAACCGGGATTCGCTGAAACCTGGCACGACCGCGGCTGGATACGCATCGAGCACCGCGACCCGTTGCCGGAATTCCATCCGCATCGCAAATTCAATGCGGCGACGAGTTGGTTCAGTCGCCGCTTCCGGCTCGCGAACTTCCGCACGCTCTTAGACGACGTGCTCGCAGCCGGCATTCCCGAACAAACGACCGGTTGTCCGCGCGCACCGGCCCACGCACAGAGCCTGGGGCGGCAGAGTCGGCTCACCGATCGATCCGGACAGATTGCCGCCCCAGTTGAGCCAGAGCGAAGACCAGGCTCGTCCCCGTTGTTGCGACCGCGACCCGGCAGCGCTGCCAACAGATGCGAGCGCGATGCAGCGCATGCCCCATAAACGGTTACCTTACGCGCCGCTTCGTCCGCCGTTCGTGGCACGGTCAATGCCGGTGTCGGTGATGAATGTCCGGAAAATGCGCATGGCTGTGCGTGATCGGCAGATGCACGTGCGGATGCGTGTGCGGTTCGTTGCCGTCATACGTAAAGTCGTGCGCATGCTGGTGATGTTCGTCGTGCCGATGGGGGTGCGTGTGCTCGAGCCGCTCGTGCGTATGCGTGTGTTCATGCCGCTCGCGAACGTGCAGCCAGATACCGAGCGCCATCAGCACGGCAGCGATCCAGAACGCCGCGGGCGGCAGCGCGGGCCAGATCAGCAGCGACAGCACGACGCCGAACAACGGCGCGATCGAGAAATATGCGCCCGTGCGCGCGCTGCCGAGATGACGCAGCGCGACGACGAACAGCACGAGGCTGATCCCGTAGCCGCCGAGCCCCGTCAGCATCGCGGCGGCCGTGACCGGGAGAGCCGGCAGCGTCGCGCCGGTCGCCAGCGCGATGCCGATGTTCACGGGCCCTGCAATCAGCCCCTTCACGCACGCGATGACCATCGCATCGTTCGCGGCCACCTTGCGGGTCAGGTTGTTGTCGATCGCCCAGCACAGGCACGCGCCGACAATCAGCAACGCGCCGACCGGCACACCGGCCCGACCTGGCATCCACGACAGCAGCGTGCCGCCGGCGACGATCGCGACCATCCCGAGGAACACTTGCGTATCCACGTTCTCGCGAAACACCACCCATGCGATGACGGCCGTCAGCACGCCTTCGAGATTGAGCAGCAACGCGCTCGTCGCCGCTGGCGTGCTCGATAGCCCGAGCATCAGCAAGGCCGGCCCGGCCACCCCGCCCGCCGCGATCGCGCCGGCCAGCCACGGCAGGTCAGCGCGCTGCAGCGGCGCGGCGTCTGCGGCCGGTGCGTGACGGTTGTGCAGGCGGCGGAGCAGGATACCGATACCGAGCCCGACGCCGCTGCCGAGATAGAACAGACCGGCGACCATGAACGGCGACATCGCGCCGATCAGCGCCTTGGCAAGCGGTGTCGCGGCGCCGAACAGCGCGGCAGCGGTGAGCGCGACGAGAATCGCGGAATGTCTCGAGTGCATGATCGGACTGGATTGACGTTGAATGGCGCCGGTAGCGGCTTCGGGTTGTGTCGCAGTTGGCGTTCAGTACCTTTCTGAATGCAAGCTGCATCGCACCCGTCAACTTGCGAACGAACCGACGTGCCCCGGCGAGATTATCGCGCGTCAACGTGTCAGGACGACCGGGCGCGAGCGCTCACGCCGTGTCGATGCTTCCGGCATTGCGCCATTTTAGGAAACCGAATTAACTGGATGAAGCGTCGTCGCGTTCCGGACATGCGTACCGTCCACGCGCAAACGACACAGTCGAGACATCGCGCGTGCAGCACCGATCGACGAACTTTCTTCGTCCGGTTGCAGGGTCTGTTCGAGGCGGGATAGATAAGAACCCGGCGCGTCAGGCGCCGGTGGGAGGAGTCCTGACCTGCCTCTGTCGAGGCAGGTCAGTCAGTCGTGTCGTTCGCCGCAGGCGATGTGCATGCGGGTCAGCGCCGCGCGGCATGCAGCCGCGCGGTGCCGGTTACTCGTTTCCGGCCGTTTGCTGCTCGACCTGCGGCACTGCGTCGGCTTGCGCTTCCACGTTCGCCGGTTGCGGCTCGGCGGCCGCCTCGGCCTGCTGCTCGGCCTTCGGCTGCTGCTGCGCGCCCTTGGCGGATTGCGCCGCGCCCTTGCCGGGGCGGCGAGCCTTCAGCCGGCGCGCCCGCGCTGCGTCGTCATGCGTGACGCGCCCTGCTTCGTTGCCCTGCAGGTCGACCCGCACGGCATCTTCGACGAGGCACGACCAGTAGCGGTTGCCGCGGCACCACGTCGACATCGCTTCGCGCAGTTCGGCTTCGTTGAGCCCGACGGCCTGTGCTTCGCGCGCGAGGTCGTCCCAGATGCCAACCTTGAGCGGCACTTTGGGGGCCGGATTCTTCGGGAACGCACGCGGAAACTTACGCTGCAGTTTGCCGATCGCAACGATGACCGGATCGACCGGCGCCGACGGCTTCGCCGATGCAGGCTTCGCGCGATGCGGTGCTTTGCCGCCGGCCGCAGCCGGCTTGGCGCCACGCTGCGGCTGGTCGCCGGACTTCGGCTTCGCGCCGGTGTCCGCCGGCGCTGCCGGCCGCTTCGCGTTGCGCTCCTGCTTGGCCTTCGCTGCGAGCTGCGCCCGCAATTCGGCAAGTTGTTCAAAACCCATAAATTCAATCCACCAGGAATATAAGGTGTGGTTCGTGCGGTCACACCGCGCGGCGCACCAGCTTCGCCGCCATGCGTGCGACCCGTCTGCCGCCGAGGCGGAACACTACGGGGCCGCATCGCGCACGCCACTCTGTTTTCAGGCACCCGGCCACGATGCCGGACAAGGCAGGAGTGGAAGTATACCGGTACGCGCGACGGCCGGTTGACTCACTGGTCTGCATTGACCCGATTCGGGGTACCGGAAATGCATCCGTACGGTCGTGTTGCGCATTATATGGATACGTCTCCGGAAGTCACGTCGTTCACCCTCGTCGGCGGAAATCGGGGCCATCTTGCGCGCCGCGATTGCCCCGGCGGCGGCACTGGCCGACGCCCCACGAGAGGTATTCCGCCTTTGGGGCGCCGCCGCGATCGTGCCGCATCGATGCGCCGCGAACCTCGGTCGCCATTCGCGATCCCGGGCGGCGCCGTCGGTTGTGTGTAAATCGACGATTGCGCCAATGTGAAGCGCCCGGCGACGGATCGGCGCGTGTATCGCGGCATGCGAATGCCTCCGTCGATCGCATCGATATCCATACTCGACTCGTTGCGTCCGCATCGATCCCGTCGCGTACGAAGATGCCGAAAAGTACGTAGTATGGCCGGATCGATGGCAGCGGCGGTATCCCTCGGCCCCTTTCGCTGCGCACCGGGCCAGCCGTCGACATCTCGCTTGCCGGCGAAAAGAACCGGTTGCACGAAACGGAGCAGATACATGGTTCCCCCACATGACATCCCGCACGACGGCATCACGCGCGAGGAAATACACCACCGGCAGATCGACATGCGCGGCTATCGGCGCAGCGACGGCCAGTTCGAAGTAACAGCCTGCCTCGCGGATCGCAAGACTTTCGATTTCACACCGCCGGGCGGCACCCGGACGGTCACTGCGCTGTCGCCGATCCACGACCTCGGCGTGACATTGGTCTTCGACGCCGACATGATCGTCCGCGCCGTATCCACGTTCCTCCGGTCACATCCGTATGCGCAGTGTCCGGGTGGCGGCGACTCGCTGCAGACGCTCGTCGGATTACGCATCGGCGCCGGCTGGAACAGCGAGGTTCGCAAGCGCCTGCCGTCCTGCGATACGTGCACGCACCTGAAGGAATTGCTCGGCCCGATCGCCACCACGGCCTATCAGACAATGGTCGGCATGCGGAGGTCATCGCTCGAGGAGCGCGACAGCGACGGAAAGCCGCTCAAGATCGACAGTTGCCATGCATATGGCGCATCGCGCGATCTGGTGAAACGCCTTTGGCCCGAATACCACCGGCCTTCGGCGCAAACAAAAGGCAGCTAAGCGCCAGGCGGTCGCGCCAGTCCAGTGCCCGCACCGCAGGATCGGTACCGCACCGGTGTGCACGCGTCATGTGCACGAACGTACTTCGGTCCGGCCTCACGCCGACCGGCCGACGCTGTCGGCGGCCTGAGTGATCAGAAAACGCCCAGTGCAAGTCCCGCTGCAAGACCGGCGCCCAATTCGGCGCAGCGCGCGAGATCGTCGCCGTCGATCGTCTTGGCCGCGAGGATGCGTTCCGGCGTCTGCGCGTGCGTACAGACGATCAGGCCCGGCGCCACGCTCTTCAACCGCCAGCCCGTCGCGATCCGGTCGATCTGGCGCAAGGCGTTCTGTCCATCGCTTCCCGCGCAGATCATCACCGCATACGGGCGGCCGTTCACGCGATCGAGCGCCGCGTAGTAGCAGCGGTCGAAGAAATCCTTCATCAGCCCGGACATCGCCGCGAGATTCTCAGGTGTCGCAAACAGATAGGCATCGGCGTCCAGCACATCGTCTGCGCTCGTCGCGTCCGCGCGCTGCAGCCGGACGTCGACGCCGGATTGCTCACGCGCCGCGCCGGCAGCCGCTTCGGCCATCTGTTGCGTGCCTCCGGTCATCGTGTGATAGACGATCAACAGCGTCTTCATGCGTCGTCACTCGCGTTCGGCTTCAGGTAAGCCGGCGGCGTCGCCGGGTTCTGCTGGATGGCCAGCGATCATGTGAGGCGGTTCTGCATCCGTGGATCTGCCGGTTTGCCGGCTCGTCGGGCCAGGGCGCGCGTCGAACATGCGCATTGCGCCGGCCTCGCTTCGCGCATGATCGACCGGATGCACGATCAGTCCGCTGCGGCGCGTGACGCGTCGGAGTCTTCCGGTCGCGCGTAGTACGCGAGAAACATGTCTGCGGCGGATTCCGCGACTTTTAGTTGCTCCGGCGCCGCGAGTGGCGGCTGACCCATCGTGATCTGCGGCCAGAACGCGAATGCCTTCACGACACCGTGCAGCTGATGCGCGGCAAACACCGGATCGGTGACCGACAGGCGTCCGGCCGCCGCGGCCGTTCGCACCCAGACCGTCATGTCTTCCTCGCGCTCGCCGAGACGCTCGACCATGTCGCGCGCGCGTTCCGGCGAATGGATGGCCGCACCGATCGCGACACGTGCGAGCGCGAGAAATGCCTCGTCGCCGAGCAGGCGCATTTTGCGCTCCAGCAACGCGAGCAATTGCTCGCGCAGCGGCACGTCGGAACGATAGGTTGGCGAGCTGCCGGTTCGAGTCGCATCCCACAATTTTTGCAGGATTGCGGCGAACAGCGTTTCCTTGCCCGGAAAGTGGTTGTAGACCGTGCGTTTCGACACGTCCGCGCGCGCGGCGATTCGATCCATGCTGGTCGCGTCGTAACCCGACGCGAGAAATTCCTCGATGGCCGCGTCGACGATGGCCGCGCGCTTTCGATCGGTCAGGCGCTGAGGGGGAGTGCTGGTATCCATTCGGAAATTTTACACCGCGTAGTTTACTTACCCAAAAAATAAACTACACTGTTTAGTGTACTTTATTCTCCGGACGAACCTACATGGCATCGCCTCTCGTTTTGATTCATCGCATTCTGGGTTTTGCGGCCGCCCGACGCGGCCGCACGCTGTCTGGCGGCTCGCCGCAGCACAATGGCGAGCGCTTCAGCAATGTCGCACCCCGGCCGGCCGAGGGGTTGGGCAAGACACTCGGCATCGCGTGGAACATGCTGTTCAACAAGCCGCGCAATACCGTGCCCGCAGGGATGCTGCCCGTCGATTCGCTGACCCGCGCGGAACTCGACGCGGCCCCCGATCGCAGCCTGTACCGGCTCGGCCATTCAACGCTGCTGCTCAAGCTGCGCGGCGAATTCTGGCTAACCGATCCCGTCTTTGCCGAGCGCGCGTCGCCGTTTCGTCGCGTCGGCCCAAAGCGTTTCCATGCGCCTCCGATCGCACTCGAAGATCTTCCGCCGCTGCGCGGCGTGATCCTGTCGCACGATCACTACGATCACCTCGACCGCGACACGGTACTCGCGCTCGCGGCAACCACCGGTGTGTTCGTGACAACGCTGGGTGTCGGCGACCGCCTGATCGAATGGGGAATCGACGCGAAGAAAGTCCGTCAGCTCGACTGGTGGCAGAGTGTCGACGAAGCCGGCTTGACGCTGACCGCCACGCCTGCCCAGCATTTTTCCGGGCGCAGCCTGTTTGATGGCAACAGCACGCTGTGGGCATCCTGGGTCATCGTCGACGACGACTTGCGCGTGTTCTTCAGCGGCGACACGGGCTACTTCGATGGTTTCCGGACGATCGGCGAGCGCCTCGGGCCGTTCGACGTCACGCTGATCGAAACAGGCGCATACGATGCGCAATGGCCGTACGTCCACATGCAGCCGGAAGAAACCGTGCAGGCGCACATCGATTTGCGCGGACGCTGGCTGGTCCCGATCCACAACGGCACGTTCGATCTCGCGATGCACCGCTGGCAAGAACCGTTCGAGCGCGTCACGGCGCTGGCGATCGTGCGTGGAGTCGAACTGTCGACGCCCAGGATGGGCGAGCGCCTCGCTCTGGACGAGCCGCATCGCGGCGAGCGGTGGTGGCGCACTGTGGACGAGCGCGTGCCATCCGTTGCCACGAAATCACGCCGCTGGCCACTTTGCACGTCGCAAGCGACGAAGTAGGTACACCGGACATTGCGCATTTTCCCGGGAGCGCGGCAACGCCGAGCCTCCGGGAAGCTCGTTTCCGGCGTACCTGCACGTCGATGGGCCCGCCTGTAGACCCGATTACCCGAGTAGAGAAGTCATGCATCCGGCACCTGCCCCACACTCCCCCGGCCAACAGGTCGACGCCGCCACCATTGCTGCATTCAACCCCGCCTCTCCTCGATCGACCCGCCAGAGCCGGGAGAACGACCTGCGGCTGACACTCGCAGAGCGCGTCGCGAGGTGGACGGACGGTGTTGACCACCTCACCACGGCCATTCCGAACCTGAGCCTCCATCGAAGGGAGACACCGACGCAGCCGATGGACTGCATGGTCGAGCCAAGCTTCGGGCTCGTCGTCCAGGGCACGAAGCGGATCATTCAAAGCGGCGATGTGTATCTATGCGATGCCAACCGTTTTCTGATCACGTCGCTCGACTTGCCTGGTTCAACGCAGGTCATCGAGGCCAGCCGAGAAACGCCGTTTCTCGGGATCGGGCTCAAGCTTGATTTTCGCGTCATGGCCGAACTGATGGCGCAGGTCGCACCGGATCACGAGGATGCCCCCGCAGGTCGCGGCCTCGTCGTCGGCGATATGACCGAACCGCTCTACGACGCAGTCAACCGGTTGCTGGCGTTGCTCGATGATCCCAACGCCATTGCAGTTCTCGCTCCGTACGTCGAGCGGGAAATCTACTACCGGCTGCTGACGAGCGACCAGGGTGGCCGCCTGCGTCAGATTGCGTCCGCCGGCAGTCAGGGCAACCGCGTGTCGCGGGCGATCCAGTGGTTGCGAACCCATTACGACGAGTCGCTGCGAGTCGACGATCTGGCGACGCAGGTTCAGATGAGCAGTTCGACTTTCCATCACCACTTCCGCCTGCTCACTGGCATGAGTCCGCTGCAGTACCAGAAATGGATACGACTCAACGAAGCACGTCGGCTGATGTTGTCCGAGCGACTCGACGCCACGTCGGCATCGTTCCGGGTTGGATATGCGAGCCCGACCCAGTTCAACCGCGAATACAGTCGGTTGTTCGGTAATTCGCCGCGAAGAGATATCGATAACCTGCGCAGCGGAACGGATGTCGTTCTGTCGGTGGCGGCAACGTACTGATCGCCGGAGTTGTACCGAAGATGCAGGATGCCGATTTTGGCGGTATCCGCGGAATGGTTGGATCGGTTCCACGCTTGGTCAGGGCGAGTCACACGCTTGCAGCGGGACGCGCGCCTCTCGATTTCTTGCCGACTCAGGACTGACGGCTCGGCGGCCGCCTGGCGACTTGTAATTGAGTATCGATTGATGCGTGACTGCCCCTCGAAGTCGGATGTTTCCCCCAACTCGCGAGCAAAGTGCAGATACAAGCAGTTCGTTCCATGCCGCTCTCATGAGCCGGTGATGACTTCGCCCCCCTCTTCAACGACAAAGTCCCTTGGCGGCCTTCCCAGCGCTCGGCCACAAATTCTTTGGCGCCGGGATTCTCGCGTCACTCTGTAATCCAACGAGTTGAGCAACCAATGCGAGTTGTCACGTGACAACTCGCGCCGATTATTGGCGCGGACATCCGATCAGAGACTCGACAGCGTGTCGCGGTGTATGTGATCCGCGGAATTCGATTTGTCTCAGCTACCTGGGCGGGCCACATAAATTTCAAACACTACATAATACGTATCAATAAATACATATCAACGCATCTTTATGCGCGCTCCCGGACGCGGGGCACGAAATGATCATGCGCCCCCATTTAAAGGCGCAATCTTGTCGATATTGCGTGAAACAACATGAAGAATATTGCGCAACTCGTTGCTGGATAAGGACTTCCACGAGCATCGAATTTCTTGAAATTGTTTCACGATCTGGCCCGTTTGAGTTTTCACGCGACCTTCAATCTGGGGTTTGTCGCAAATCGAAGCCTCGTACGCACGGCTGTCGTGCGAAAACTGTTACTGCGTCGGCGGGAACGGGGTAGGCACAACAAGACCTCGCCCTACCCTGCTGGCTAACGTTCGATGAAGATGCAACTGAGCGTTTCCCAACAAATGGGGACATATCACCGATGCTTATGGCATACGCTCGGGGTGCTGTTCCAGTAAGCTGGCCCCACCGTTTTTCGGGGGTATGAATGCGGATTGCCGACGACGAAGGGGCGGAAACTGCGATCAAACGATGCATCAAGCTCTTCGATACAGTGTCTGCCGACCGACGTGCAGGGCAACGTGGCATTCGACACACACGCTCCTCAAACAACACTCCAGTTGTCACGTAACAACTCAGCAAACAACCGCCCCCTCCGGAGAATGGCCTTTCGCGACGAGCCAACAGTGACGAATCATTCCTATACCGATCTTTCTGTTCAATCAGCGGGATTTGGTCGCAACAGGGATCGAAAACGACTCAGAGCGGCCGTCGCCGGACGTTCTGGGTCGATTGTCACGTGACAACTCACCTCGCTGCGAGGTAATCGTGCGAAACCAACGATCGAACATTGAAATGATCTCACCGAGGTCGTAACCGCGATCTATCCAACGATTTCTCGGTGTCGGACCGCATTGAAAAGTGCCAAGTTTCTACGTCTTGTCACGTGACAACTGAGCTTCCCGACGACATTCTCTAAGCCGACCTACCGGAGTCACTAAGAGTTTTGCCGAGAGCTCCGCAAGATCAAGCGGCCAGCCCCCAAGGCGTCAATCCGTCACCACCGTTAAAGCTCGTCGATCTTTCCCGCGATCTTTGTACGTGCATTTCGAGCAAGATCGTCGATTTTATTTTTACTCGATCATCGTCCATCGCTGACTCGTTAGCCATTCGGCTACTTGTCACGTGACAACCCAATCGGTCACTAAGACATACATCGCATCGACGGTTTTTTCTGGACATTTAGATAACAACTGCATATATTACGTAAAACTCCGTGGAGGAATTTAATGGCTTTCAAGATCGCCGTCAGTAATCAAAAAGGTGGGACTGGGAAGACAACCATCTCCGTCAATATCGCGGCTGCGTTCGAAGCAGGCGGCAATAAGGTCGCCCTGATCGATGCCGACCCTCAAGGCACGTCCGTCCGGTGGGTAACGAGCGGCGAGAACACGTTACCGATGACGGTGCTTTCGCTAGCCCCTGCCGGCCGCGGCATTGGCGGCGAAATCAAAAAGCAAGACGCGAACTTCGATGTGATCGTCGTCGACTGTCCCGGCAACCTCGAAGATCCGCGAATCGCATCGGTACTCGAAGTTGCCGATTTCTGCCTTGTGCCGCTGTCGCCGTCGCCGGCCGATCTCTACAGCACCGTCGCGATGATCCGCATGATCGAATCGATGCGATCCGTCCGTAACCCAAATCTATCTTCCGCATTAATGCTGAATAGTGTTAATGGAAAAACTAAAATGCGTGAAGAAATTTTAAAAATTCTAAGAGCAGAAGAAATAGGGGAGCATCTGCTCGACAGCCAGATCGCGCAACGCGAGGTCTACCGTCAGACGTTTGCACTCGGCACCACGATCCATCATCACAATCGGTACCTGAAAGGCCTGAAAGAAGCCCGAGCGGAAATCGAAAAGCTGGTCACGGAAATGGCCCAATACATCGCGTCGACGCGCGCTACCGGAGCCGCCCATGGCTAAGGACACCTCGAAAGACAAGAAGCCGACCGGCAACCTGCATCTCGCAGCCGGCCTGCTGCGCGGGCTCGCGCAGGAAAATGCGGCGCTCGAAACGCGGCTGCCCGAACCGGCGGCCGCACCGAGCACCATCGGCGAATCGGCGCCCGCCAGCGCTCCGCCCGCGGCCGCACCCGCTGGTACGGCCGATCTTGGCGCGCCACAGAAGGTGCTGGTCAAGGATTGCATTCCGAACCCGTTCAACCCGCGCGTGTTCTACTCGGAGTCGAGCCTGCACGAACTCGCCCTGACGCTGAAACGGGAAGGGCAGATCGAGCCGATCAAGGTGACGCGGCTGCCGGAGTTTCCCGGCAAGCTCGTCGTGATCGACGGGCAACGCCGGCTTCGCGCGACGAGCATCAACGGCGACGAAACCATCAACGCCACGTTCCGCACCGATCACACGCCCGAGCAGCTCTACACGATCGCGTATCGCGCGAACCACGACCACGAACGCCAGACGATCTTCGACGATGCGGTCGCGTGGAAGCGTCTCCTCGACGAGAAGGTCTTTTCCGACCAGAACACGCTGGCGGAAAAGATCGGCAAGGACAAGGCATCGATCAGCAAGACGCTGTCGCTCAACGCACTCCCGAACACACTCCTTGAACGGATGGCGAGCGCGAACGACGTGGTCGGCCTGCAGGCGGCGTATTTCCTGAAGCTGATCTTCGAACGCCTGGGCGAGCCGACGGCCGACCGGCTGCTGACGGCCGTGATCGACCGGAAAAAGTCGGTTCGTGATCTCGAGAATTTCCTGCGTGCGCAAAGCGACGGCAGCAAGAAGGCAGGACGCACCCGTTACAGCGTCCGGCACGACTTCGCGCTCGAATCGCAAGCGATCGGTCAGTTGAAGACCTATCCGGACGGCCGCCTGGATCTGCAGCTCAAGGGCGTCGACGCATCGCACCAGGAGGCGCTCGCCGACAAGCTGAAGACCGTCATCGACGCGTACGTTGCCGAGCTGGCAACGGCTACGCAAAAGTAACGCGCGAAAAGCAGAAGGCCTCGCATCCGTGTTTCATCGCGAAGCCGGACGATGACGTCCGGCACGCGACGCGCACCCGGCTGCGAGGCCTCGTTCAGTTGCCTGCGAGACTGCTTTTCAGCAAGAATTCCAGCAAGTCGTCCGAGGTCGGTTCGCCCCACGTATCCAGCGCGAGCCATCGGAAGAAACTGGTCTGCGCGAGTTTGCTCGCCTTCTTCTTCGGCGACAGCGTCAGATCCTTCGAGCCTGCCACCGTCTCGTTGTAACGCTCGATCAGCTTGGTCTGGTCGTCGATCTCCAGTTCGCGGAAATACGCGCCTGCCTCCTCGACCTTCGCCGCCAGATATTTGTCGCGAATCTGTTCCTGCTTGCTCTGCGCAGATTCCTTCGCCGGTGCGGCCGCCTCCGTTCCCTGCCCGTCGGCCAGTGTATAGCCGTGCGTCAACGCCTTGCGGAAGTACGCGGCCACGTTGTCGACCGGCGCCGCATTCTTCTTCGTAGTCCGATTGAGCGTGTAGGCAATTGCAGCCTTGATGCGCTGCACGCCGTATTGCGTGATCAGCCGACGCGCTTCCGAACGCGGAATGCCGAACTTGGCGACCTCCTCGACCAGCGCTTCGTTCTTGACGTCGCCGTCCTCCACCGTATCGGCGCTCTGCTTGCGCGTCACCTTGAACTGGACAGCTTCCACGCTCCGGCCGGACTTGTGTTCGATCAGCTCGAGCGTGTGATCCGAAACTTCGTTCACCTCCTGAATGCACGGCACCAGGACCTTGCTCTTGAACAGCTTGTATTCCTTGTACGACTGCGACGCCTTGTCCTGGCCGAGAATGAGGTCACGAAATTTCGGTAGCGGGATCTTCGCGGTGATGCCGATTCCTTCGTAGCGCACCGTGTTTTCCCACAACGCGAGCGAGTGCGACCGCCGGAACTCGCGGGCGATCCGCATATCGATCAATGCGTAGATCTCGGGGTTGAGCAACTCGCTGCGAATCTGGTCGGAGAAGCTGTACTTCAGCACCGATTGCTCGAGCTCCGCGCCGGCGAGGAGGCCTGACGCTTTCCAGACGGTCGATCGATCCGCGGCCAGATAGTCCCAGTTGACGACTGTACTGATCAGCGAGTTGACCGTGTCCTTCACGTATTTCGTGTTGTTGCTGTTCAACCCGCTCTCGTGCGAGAGCGACGCGATCGAGATCGAGAAGCTCGTCCGGCCCGGCTCGAACGCCTCCTGCCGAAGCGCGTTCTTGATCAGCGAGCTGAACATCTTGCGCTGCTGCAGCCCGATCTTCCCGGACTTGGGCGCGATATGAATCGCCTGGACCGCCTTGCGCAGCAAGTCGGGAGGCTCGGGTGTCTGAAACAGCGAAACCTGTTTGTCTGAGCCTTTGCTTGCGGGCTTGCGCGGCATCGTAATGTCCGGATAAGGTCACCTTGTTGAGAGCGGACTTTATACCTTTTCGCGGCGAGGGGCAACGCCCTTGTTCCTGCTTTACTTGCACTATCTCGGCTAACCTTCAGATACGAAAGGAAAATATTCGATCAGACGATCTTTGCGGGACCCCATAACCATCTACCTTTCGATCAAAATGCTTCCCACAAGCTGCTACCTTTCATATCCGGTCACGGAAACCCGGCACGGGATTTGCCCTCGCCAAGGTAACCATCCATGGGAAACAGATGTGCAGAACCGAGATCGTTGGGCACATTCATGGTGCCGTGCAGCACAGTCTCGTTTTCCTCCCATAACTTGCTACCTTCATCGATTCCCACAGGAGGGTACCTTTCAACCGGTCTTGATTGCATGGACGCCGCAGACAGCTCCCATAAACGGCAACCCTCTGGTTTCCCCATAAGAGGTTACCTGTCCGTGCGATCGATCCTGTCCATGGGAACCAACCACTGGAAAACCTGGAAAAAGGCAATCGGGCAGCCCCGGATGCCACCCATAACCGGGTACCTTTGAAGCGCCCCATAACCGGCTACCAAAGAAAAATCACTGTGCACTCAGGCGTCTAGGGATCAAAAAAATGCCCCATAAAAGGCTACCTACATGCCTTCCCATAGACGACTACCCAACGTGTTCGGTGGCCGATTTCCCATAACCGGGTACGCTTGCCCCATATCCACAACCCTGACTCCCCACAACCCGGTACCCCAAACCCCAAATCCACAGACCTGAAACCCCAGGCCCTTACACCTGTGCTCCCATAAATGGGTACCGAATACCTGTCAAACCCTTGTGGGATAAGGCTGTGAGCCGTCTAAAAGTAGTTAAAGAAGTAAACGTCGTTAACAAAAGATGTAAACACACGTGCGCGTCCACAGAAAGACGAACCCCATAAACCGCTACCATTGAGTAGCCGTCTATGGTGTTGCAGGCATCTCAAAGCTTCGATTCAGGCCTGGGAAACAGTGGCTTGGCTCCTCGTTCCGCAAAGGTTCCAGGCCCAACAAGGCTTCCAGAAGAGGTGAGTACATACTCACATCGGCTGAAACGTAGAAACTTATGGGAGAAAAACGGGGGGAAACTGCCCGTTTCTAGGTACAGGTTCCCGTTTATGGGATCGAAAAACCGTCCCCGCAGCCTCGCGAATGAACGTTATCGACCGGCAAAGTCGCTCGGCGACCGGAAACATAGATCTCTTCGGTTTCGTTCACAGCAGTTTGAAATCATCCGCTACGGCCGGCGAAGGAATTTTTGCACTCAGGCCTCCTTGTCTGTGAAGAAAGTTCTCCGATCGTCGGCTTGTGCTTCTGGCCAAACCTAGCCTGTCGGCTGTGCACAGAGGAAATCGACGCAACTCGCTTCGCCGCGGCCGGGGGGCGTCCAACTTTCTACCTTTCGCTCCATCAACCGAAAATCAATGCTGTGCCTCCCGTCGACAACGAGAGGCCTAGGAACGGCTTTCCTGAGATCAAGTAGGGGGCGGCATCATTTGCACGTTTCACCGGGTTCTGGGTCGATCCAGCATGCGTTGGGAGCCAACGTGAAGATGGGAGGGATCACGAGGCTCACCACAATCGAATTCGAGCGATGATCCCGAACATTCTCACCTTCCGACACTTTCGGATCTCGTAAAAGCCCACCGGCCTGACGAGGCCGCAGGTATCGGCATGCTGTGCGGGCGGCAATGCTCGCCACGATGCGTTGCGGCCATGGTCGCGGAATGAAAATCCTGTGTTTCGGACACGCCGTCCGATGCGTTCCTGCGCTGAATCGGCCGGATCACACGTTACGGCGACATCATTTCCGCGGACCATGTTCGCCCGACGACCGTGGTGACATCCGCGCTATGCCGTCAGCGCAATCAATCGTGAAGCGCTCCCGGCCGATGTCATCACCGTTGGCAACGTCCACGCCTTTCGTCATACGGACCACACGGCGACCGTATTTGCCCACTAAGGCAGCCCCTGGGGTCACAGTTCAGCGATGGGTTGCCTGATCGAACTGCACACGCTGTGTACGATGCAATCGTGCTTGCCTTGATGTCCGTAACACCGAATCGTGGTCATTTATGGGAGGAACCGTCGCTTGAGCCACGTCGACCGGCAACGTGACACACAGTTCGACTGCTGCGACCGCGGTGATCGTGATTGGCCGAATGACGATCACGTCCAGGGTGAGCGTGCCGGCAACCCCGCCTATGAAACAGTCATGGGTATTTCGCATCACACCTCCATACATCACTCGTCCGCGTCTTCAAGGCGCAGGTACATCGCGGGTGTCCGGCTTCCGCAATGGCGCGATCCACAATTCCTGTCCTGTCAGTGACCGTCCCGGTCGAGTGCCGTCCACGTTTTCTCCCATACGTGTATCCCCGAACTCCGTTGCACGTTGACGCCATATTTTTCACGACGCGGTTATGATGCACAGGTCCCGGATGCGGCATGACAACCGACCGGGGCAGGGGCGGTATCTCGATGGTCTTTCAATCCGTGATAAACCAGAAAAGAGAGTTCAGCGATGCGAATCCAGATCAGAAAACTCACGTTGGCTGCTACCGCAGCCGCGTTCCTGTTCGGCTCGGCAGTTCCCGCGTTTGCGCAGACCGACGCCAGCGCGTCCGCTGCACAGGACGCCAAGGCAGCGAAGAGCCAGGCACGCAAGGCGGCCAGGGCCCAGCGCAAGGCAGAGCACAAGGCTGCGCGTGCGAAGAACAACGCCGAGCTGAAGAAACTCGAAGATGCCGGTTACAAGCCGGCGGCCAATGATCCGAACTATCCGCAGAACCTGCAGAACGCGGAGAAAAAAGCCGGCATCGGCGCAAGCCAGTAAGCGTCGTCCGGCGGCAAGCCACGGATCGATCCGCGGCTTGCCGCATGCGTCGCCGTTCCACGGCGCACATCGAACGCAGCAATCCCGCTATCGACAATAGGCAATACGCAATCCAGTCGCTTGCGTTATTTGATTCGTATTCCTGCATTTCACGGCGCGTGCCATTTGTACACCGACGCGGTCAGTTCCGCCCGCCCGGCGCAGCCGCATTTCCCGTCACCCTCAGCCAGTCCTTGAACGCTCGTACGGCGTCGTCGTTCGCACGTGCGGAGGCGACGTACGTGAAGTAACGCCACGGCGGCAGCGCCGGTTCGCCGAACGGCTGCACGAGCCGACCTTCGGCGATGTCGTCCGCGACGAGCGCGATCGGTCCCATCGCGACGCCGAGCCCGTCGAGCGCGCCCTGGAGCGTCAGGTAGAAATGCTCGAGCGTGAGCGAGTGGCGCGGCACGAGATTCGGATGTCCGGCTGCCGCGAGCCATTCAGGCCACATGCCGGGATAAGTAGCCGCGTGCAGCAGCGTGAAGCCGGCAAGATCGGCGGGCGTATGCAATGGTCGCCCTTCCAGCAGCTTCGGTGCACATACCGGTAGCCGGACTTCCGACAGGAATTCCTCGGCAACGTAGCCGTCGATGGCCTGCGGGCCGCCGCGCACAATCAGGTCGACCTTGTCGCGCAGCTTGTCGATCGGCTCGTTCGACGTCGACAGCCGTACCTCGATGGCTGGATGGGCGACCTGAAACGACGACAGCTTCGGCACCAGCCAGCGCAACGAAAACGTCGCGGGTGCACTGACGCGCAGCACGCGCTGCTGCGCGTGGCCGAAATGCTGCGCGGTGGCGAGCGCGATCCGGTCGAACGACGCGCCGACCTCGGCGAGATACGCGCGGCCCGCGTCGGTCAGCTCGACCCGCCGGTTATGGCGTTCGAACAGCGGCCGTCCGAGCCACGCCTCCAGTTGCTGAACGTGCCGGCTGATCGCGCCGTGGGTCACGCACAGTTCGTCGGCGGCCAGCGTGAAGCTGCCGTGGCGCGCGGCGGCTTCGAACGCGCGCAGCGAATTCAACGGAGGGAGGCGTCGGGCCATTGCATCGTTTCGCGTGATATTTACTCACGCGATGGTACAGGTTTAATCGTTTGATCGGGTGCTCAAGCTCCGCCAATATGGCACACAAACGGCCGGCTCGGCCGAACGATTGTCTGAATTTCTCACATGGAGTGCGGAGCATGCCGAACGTGGTGGTCGTGGGCGCCCAATGGGGCGACGAAGGTAAGGGACGCGTCGTGGACTGGCTGGCGGCAGAGGCCGATCTCGTCGCGCGCTACAACGGCGGCCACAACGCAGGTCATACGCTGGTCGTCGGCGGCAAGACATACAAGCTCGCGCTCCTGCCGAGCGGCATCGTGCGCGGCAAGCGCGGCGTGATCGGCAACGGCGTGGCGCTCGATCCGGAAGCCTTGCTCGCGGAAATCGCGCGGATGGCCGAACTCGGGCTGTCGGTGACGCCGGACAACCTGTCGATCGCCGAGAACGCGACGCTGGTGCTGCCGATCCACCGCGCGATCGACCAGGCTCAGGAGCGTCTGCGCCGCGAGCCCATCGGCACCACGCTGCGCGGGATCGGGCCGGCCTACGAGGACAAGGTCGGGCGTCGCGGGCTGCGCGTCGGCGATCTCGCGGAACCGGGCCGGCTTGCCGCCAAACTGGATGTGCTCGTCGACCATCACAACGCGTGGTTCCGCGGCCTGGGGCTCGACGAGCATTCGCGCGATGCGATGCTGGCAACGCTCGCCGACCTCGCGCCGCGAATCCTGCCGTTCGTCCGCCCCGTCTGGGCCGATCTCAACGACGCAACCGACCGTGGCGAGCGCATCCTGTTCGAGGGGTCTCAAGCCGTGATGCTGGACATCGACTGGGGCACGTATCCGTTCGTGACGTCGTCCGGAACCGTTGCATCGGCGGCGGCGGCCGGCACGGGGCTCGGCGCGTCGAAGCTCGGCCACGTGCTGGGCGTCACCAAGGCGTATGCGACACGGGTCGGCGGCGGCCCGTTCCTCACCGAGCTGTCCGACGCGACTGGCGAAACGCTGCGCGCGCGCGGGCAGGAGTTCGGCGTGAATACCGGCCGGCCGCGCCGCTGCGGATGGCTCGATGCCGCGCAGTTGCGTCAGGCGGTCAGGATTTCGGGCATCGATTCGCTGGCGCTCACCAAGCTCGACGTGCTCGACGGTTTCGAGTCGATCGAGCTGTGCGTCGGCTACGAACTCGATGGCGTGCGGGTCGATCATCTGCCTGCAAGCCTCGATGCGCAGTCGCGTGCGAAACCCGTGTACGAGCGGTTCGACGGCTGGCGCGGCACTGTGAAAGGGGTACGCGAACGCGCGGCGTTGCCGCGCGCTGCGCAGGATTTCATCGCGCGCGTCGAAGCGGTCGCGGGCGCACCGGTATCGATGATCACGACCGGCGCGGAGCGCGACGACACGATCGTGTTGCGCAATCCGTTCGATGCGGCCGCCACGGCCTGATCCGTCATACATGACGTGAATCGTGCGGCGACACCGTGGCCGCCGGGTAGTTTTTGCCGATTCGGCGCGGTTGGCTTGCCGGCGCGTCCGGACATGCACACGAACCGGACGACGCGTGCATGGCGGCCCGGCGACACGATTCGGCATCCGGATCATGCCGCGTGCGGCGAACTGGACACGTCTGCACCGCTGCTGTACTGTTCCGCACAATTCGCGCCAGACCGGCCCGCGCCGGAACCGCTGGCACCATGGGCACACGGTGGCGCGACGTGATCTCAATCCCGGGGACAGGTCGATGGACACGTTACAGATGATGCGCATTTTCGTCCGGGTTGCGGAGGAGGGCAGCTTCACGAGCGCGGCCCAGCGCCTGGACATCACGACGGCCTATGCATCGCGGTCGGTCGCGCAGCTCGAGACGCATCTGCGCACGCGCCTGCTCAACCGCAGCACGCGCCGCATCGCACTGACCGATGCCGGGCAGCGTTATCTCGACCGTTGCCAGCGCATCCTCGGCTATATCGACGAAGCGGAAGCCGAGGCGGCCGATGCACAGGCGAAGCCGTCCGGGCGGCTGCACGTTCATGCGACGACGAGCTTCGGCCAGGCCTACGTGGTGCCCGCGGTCGTGCGTTACCGGCAGCGTTATCCGTCGGTCGCGGTCGAGCTCACGCTGTCGCAGCACGTGCCCGACATCATCGACGAAGGCTACGACGTGTCGCTGCAGTTGAGTGCGACGGAGCTTCCCGATTCGGGGCTCGTGTCGCAGCGGCTCGGCGAGGTGCACAGCGTGCTGTGCGCGTCGCCCGCGTATCTGAAGGAGCGTGGTACGCCGCGTACGGTGCGCGAGCTCGACGGCCACGCGTGCCTGCAGATCGTCACGCCCGTATTTCCGCGCGATCGCTGGCATCTCGACGGCCCCGACGGCCCCGAGACGTTCGACCTGCCGTTGCCGGATTTCCAGGTGAACATCGCCGATGCGCTCGGCGCCGCATTGCGCGCCGGCCTCGGCATCGGTTCGCTGCCGATGTCGTCGGCACTGCCCGCGCTGGCGAGCGGCGCGCTGGTGCGCGTGCTGCCCGACTACCGCTTGCAGAAGCTGACCGTCTATACGCTGTACGCATCGCGCCAGTATCTCGATGCGAAAATCCGCACGTTCGTCGATTTTCTGCGTGAATGCGTACCCGAAATGCTGTCCACCGACGAGGCTGCGCTGAACGCTTCCTGCACGTCCTGAAGTTGCGCCGTCGGCGTGTGAGGATGACGCTGCGCGTCAATCGAACCAATGATATGCAGTCCTGTATTTGAACCGGGTATCGAATTCATCTGCACGACCGGCTCGACCAGGGATGCGCGGGCAACTGGCAGGCCTTTATGAAAGTGCTTGCTTTCGATATCGAACATCGTTGGTTCGGTGCATGGGTGCCTCGCACGTCACGTGCGTGGCCTACGGCGCGACGCGGGATAGTGGCACCGCCTGGTCGCGCAGCTTCACGACATCGCGGCCCGGCGCATCGCCGAAGAGGCGTGCGTATTCGCGGCTGAACTGCGACGCGCTCACATAGCCGACACTGCGGCACGCCTGCTGCGCATCCATTGCCGACAGGCACATCAGGCGGCGTGCCTCCTGCAGCCGCAGCATCTTCTGGCATTGCAACGGGCTCATCGACGTGACCGCGCGGAAGTGGTGATGGAACGTCGACGGGCTCATGTCCACCTGTCGCGCGAGCGATTCGACCGTCATCGGATCGAGGTAGTGGTCGCGGATCCAGGCGACCGCGCGCGAGATGCGCTGCGTCGTCGAGTCGCTCTGGCCGACCTGCGCGACGCGCGCACCCGACGGGCTGCGTAGCAGCCGGATGAGGATTTCGTCGACGATCAGCGGCGCGAGCAGGTCGATGTCGTCGGGTTGTGCGATCAGTTGCATCAGCCGCGCGATGGCGTCGACGATTTCGGGCGGCGCATCGTGCGTGCCGAGTGCGCCGCAGTCGACGGCCTTCGGCAGCCCGCGCGGAAACACGCGTGGTGTGAGCGCCGCGATGCGGGCCGGCTCGAGTTCCAGTTGTGCGTAAAGGAACGGCTCAGCCAGGCTCGCGCGCGTCACGCGGCCGGTGGCGGGCAAGTCGGCAGTCGTAACCAGCATCCGCGATTCGTCGATCACGTAGGCGGCGTCGCCGACCCGTGTCGATTTCGCGCCTTGTCCGACGATGCTCAGGCACGCGTGGTGCACGCCATGGTTCCAGTGTGGCGGCGACGCGGACACGCGTGCGATGCGCAAGCCACGCACCGGGAGCTCGAACGTGCCGTCGTGCGGCGCATAGGCGGCGATCAGCGCAGCGAGCCGGGCCGTTAGTGACCGAGGGGCGTGATCGGGTGCGATGC
Source organism: Burkholderia sp. ZZQ-2 (assembly GCF_050768715.1). Lineage (NCBI taxonomy): Bacteria > Pseudomonadati > Pseudomonadota > Betaproteobacteria > Burkholderiales > Burkholderiaceae > Burkholderia > Burkholderia sp. ZZQ-2. The sequence continues at coordinate 24,860 of NZ_LDVA01000358.1, forward strand.
GCTGTAGCGGCGTCGTTCGGGCGTCGATTTCCATATTGCGTGAGCGGATGACCGAGGGGGCGGTGCAAGGTGCGCGACTGCGATTCCCCGTCGGTGTCCCGGCAGGTGGCTGGCGCGGCGGTCACATCGTACGGCGAGTCGCGCGCACGTGATTGCCTAAATCTGTCGGAAATCAGCCCAATCATCCGGATCTGCACGGCCGGCGGCCGCATTGCCCGTCGTTGCGCAGTGTGCAGCGCACAAATTCGGAAATTAAGGCAAAACAATCGCAGGATCAGGCAAGCCAATTTCCGGTGGTTTTCATACCATTGCACCTGCTGAAAGAAACGTGTTCCAGTGCGCTCGGGCGACGCAGGTATGAGCGTCGCCAGGCCGACGGATGCCGCCGGCGTTGCCGCTGTGAATCGCTGCAAGAGACTCAGGACTGCTATTCGAATATTCGTGCATCGGGCCAGCCGAGGCCGGCTTGCGTCCGTTGCATGCCGGTGCGCGTCCGGCGCGAGCGCGCCGACCGATCCGGCGTGGCCGGCGTCGGTGCCGCCGCATTGGCCGGGCCGTCACATGTCGGTCGGGACGCGGCAGCAGGTGTGCGCGGCCAGGCAGCCGACCGCGCAGGGGAATCCGGACAAATGGACCAACTTCAATCGATTCGGGCATTCGTGACGGTGGCAAGGGAAGGCGGTTTTCGCCGGGCGGCGACGCGGCTGCGCGTGTCGACGGCGATGGCGAGCCGACTGGTCGATGCGCTCGAGACGCGCCTTGGTGCACGCCTGCTTCAACGCAGCACCTGCCACCAGTCGCTGACGGAAATCGGCGAGTTGTATCTCACGCGCGTCGAACGGATTCTCGGGGCGATCGACGAGATCGACGGTCGTTTCGTCGCGATGGGCAGCAAGCCGGAAGGTGCGCTGCGCATTGCCGCGCCGGTCGCGTTCGGGCTCAGCCAGTTGAGCGCGTTGCTCGATCGTTTCGTGAGCCGGTTCCCGGACGTGCGGCCGACCGTGACGCTGACCGACGCCCATATCGATCTGACATCCGAAGACATCGACGTTGCGTTCCTGACCGACGGCATGCCGGTGACAGGTGCGCACGCGTTGCACACGCTGGCCTCTTACGAATCCGTGCGCGTCGCGGCACCGGGTTATGTCGCCGCACACGGCGGCGCGGCTGCGTCGGGCGACTGGCCCGATCTTGCGGCCGTGCGGCTCGATCTGCCGGCCGCCGGCGGCGACGATGCGGCTGCGTTCCGGCCCGACGCCACGCCCGGCGGCAGTCAGGGCGTCGGCCATCTCGAGATGGCACGGCGGCTGGCCGTGGCCGGCATGGGCGCCGCAGTGCTGCCCGCGTATCTCGTCGACGCCGATCTGGCGGACGGCGCGCTGGTGCGCGTTGCACCGGTTCACTCGCTCGCGCCCGTCACGCTGAAGCTCGCGCATGCGCGTACCGCGCGTCTGCCGGCCGCTGCACGGGCATTCGTCGAATTCGCCGGCACCGCGTTCCGGCCCGCGAGTTAGCGGCCCGGTTGGTCGCCGCGGCAACGCCCGCCCGCCAGTGCCGCGGGCTCATGACGCTTTTTCCACGGAAGCAGTTCGACGAACGAACGCTCCGCAGGGCGCAACGAACGCCCGACATACGCAACCGCATCCGCGGCAAACAGGAAGCGACAGCATTCCGGCCGCGCGTGCAGGTTACGAGGAGATCTGGTGATTCCAATTGAAGGTCGTCTATTTGCGAGAGGTCGCTCCATGCGCGTCGAACGGGTTCCATACCGCTTAATCACTGCCGCAACGGCCGCCGTTTTCCTGGCCGCGTGCGGGAAAAAAGAATCGGCACCGCCGCCGCAAACGCCGGAAGTCGGCGTCGTCACCGTCCAGCCGCAAGCCGTACCGGTCTTCACCGACCTGCCGGGCCGCACCAGCGCGTTCCTCGTCGCGCAGGTCCGCGCGCGGGTCGACGGCATCGTGCTGCGCCGTGAATTCACCGAAGGCACCGACGTCAAGGCCGGTCAGCGCCTCTACAAGATCGACCCGGCGCCTTACATCGCGGCGCTGAACAGTGCAAAGGCAACGCTCGCGAAGGCGCAGGCGAACCTCGTCACGCAGAACGCGCTGGTTGCACGCTACAAGGTGCTGGTGGCCGCGAACGCGGTCAGCAAGCAGGACTACGACAACGCGGTGGCCACGCAAGGCCAGGCCGCGGCGGACGTCGCGGCCGGCAAGGCGGCGGTCGATACCGCGCAGATCAACCTCGGCTATACCGATGTCGTTTCGCCGATCACCGGCCGCGTCGGCATCTCGCAGGTGACGCCGGGCGCGTACGTGCAGGCGAGCCAGGCGACGCTGATGTCGACGGTGCAGCAGCTCGACCCGGTGTATGTGGACCTCACGCAGTCGAGCCTCGAAGGGCTGAAGCTGCGCCAGGACGTACAGAGCGGCCGCCTGAAGACGTCCGGCCCGGGCGCGGCGAAGGTGTCGCTGATCCTGGAAGACGGCAAGACCTATTCGGAGCCGGGCAAGCTGCAGTTCTCGGACGTGACGGTCGACCAGACCACCGGCTCGGTGACGATCCGCGCGGTCTTCCCGAACCCGGGCAAGGTGCTGCTGCCGGGCATGTTCGTGCGTGCACGGATCGAGGAAGGCGTGAACGAGAACGCGTTCCTGGTGCCGCAGATCGGCGTCACGCATGACCAGAAGGGTCAGGCGATCGCGATGGTGGTGAACGCCAGCAACAAGGTCGAGCCGCGTCCGCTGAAGACGACGGGCATGCAGGGCCCGAACTGGGTGGTCGAAGGTGGTCTGCAAGCGGGTGATCACGTGATCGTGCAGGGCGTCGACAAGGTGCGCCCGGGTGCGACCGTGAAGAC